>JAYUYU010000129.1:0-2817 GCA_043752365.1 Myxococcales bacterium
GCGCACGTACAGCTGCCCGCCTTCGAGCTTCAAGCTGGCGTGCACGCCGGAGACGCGCGGCTCGTTCAGCGCGATGACGCATTGGCTGGCGTCGCGCCCAGCGCGAATCTCTTGACCGGCCAAGATGGTGTAGACGCCGGTCGCGCCGGTGAGGATGGCGGTGGTGGCGCTGCCGCCGCCGTACGGGTTACCGGGTGGCGTTTGCGGCGCGGGTGCCTGCGGCTGCACCGGAGGCGGACCGTAGCCTTGCGGCGGGTAACCTTGCGGTGGTGCGTAGCCTTGGGGTGCGGGCGGTGCGTAGCCTTGGGGTGCGGGCGGTGCGCCGTAGCCGCCGGCCACGACCGGCATGGAGCCGCCGCCGCCGCCGCCAGGGCGCTTCTTGCCGCCGCCGCGCACGATCACGACGACCAGCAGAGCGACGACCACGAGGCCGAACAAGCTGCCCAAGATGAGCAGCAAGGGTAGCGGCGCCGTGCTGCCCTTCATTTGCACGATGGTGGAAGCGGTGACGCCGCTCGTACGGCGCGCCTTGTTGTCGTAGATGACGAGCCGTACGACGGCTTGGTCGCCGCTGCCGTGCAAGATTTTATCGGCGTCCGGGGCCTGGAAGCTGGCGAAAGTGTCGCTGGCCTCGAGAGCCGTGCCCTTCATGCCCATCGCGATCAGCTGCTGCTGAGTGCGCTTGGCGGTCTCGACGTTCGCGCCCGTCAAGGCGGTTGGAATAGGCTGTCCGGCGGGCAGAAAATACACCTCCGCCCGTTCTTTGGAGCCGCCCCAACAGAAGTCGCCGTACACCTTGAACGTGCCGCCGGGATAGACGACGCCGCCATCCCGCTTCGACATCTCGGTCGTGTATTCGATGTTGACGTCGAGCGGCCAGGCCGTTGGATCGATGCCGATGGGCACGTCTTTGAAGGTGTTGTCGCCCAAGATAGGCGGGTTCGTGTCCTGGAAGACGAGCTTGAAGCTCTGCGTCACCGTCGGCGCGACGCACGACACCTTCCACTTCACGATGTTCATCTTCGAGAAGCGCTGGCGCACCGTGTTGACGATGGCGGCGCTGCGCCCGCCTCCGCCGGCCTGCATCACGCTGAAGAAGCCGCCAATCTCGGTGTTGGCCAGGTTTTGCATGAAGTCGAGCGAGTTCGATTTGAACTCGTCGAGCACCGCGATGGGGAAGTAGATGCTGATGACCGGCACCGGCGCCTTGGGTAGCGCGGTGTTGTCCTCGGGGAAGCGCCCCTGGGTCATGAACTGCTGCACCTGCAGCGCGGCCGGACCGGTGGTGCCGGCGTCGGCGCCGCCGAAGCCGCTGGAGAGCACGACCATGGCTTGGTGCAGCGGCACCTTCACGTCTTCGCCGACGTTGCCTAGCGCCTGAAAGCCGTCGGTGGCGGCCTTCTTGATGATGGTGAGCAGCGAGCGGTTGCGGCCCGACGAGGTGAATGTATCCGTGCTGGCCGTGATGAAGCCGGCCGCCTTGGCCTTTTGGGCCGCTGGAATCCACTTCGAGTCCTTCACGACCTCACGGTCGGTGAAGAACATGATGTTGACGATGTCGTTCGGGCCCATGGTGGCCACGAACTGCTGAGCTACCTGCTTCGCGTCTTCGAAGCTTTTGCTCATGCGCTTGTCGGCGTCGATCATGATCAACCACGAAGTGCCGACGCCTGGCTGCTGCTGGCTTTCACCCCAGCGCGACAGGCTGATGAACTTGGCCGGAATGTCCGTGCCTTCGACGTTGACCGTGAACAGCGCCCGGTCGGACGGGAACGGGAACGACTGGTACAGCGCGAAGGGCTTCTCCAGGTTCAAGCTCATGCAGTCGAGCTGCGCGTTGCCGGTCAGGCCGGCGCAGGACGACGTGGCGTCGCTCACGCGCTTGCTTTGCGAGATATCGACGACCGTGGTGAGCACGGGGTTGCCGTTCTCTTGCGCGGCGCGCGGGTCGATGCGCAGGAGCTTTACCGCAGGAGCTGCGGCGGCGGTCGCGGACAGCAGGGCAAGGGCAAGGCTGAGCAGAACGCGCAAGGCGGCTGCTACGCGCGTGGGGGGCCTGGAAAACGAGGGAGTAGAGCGCGTCAACATCTCCGAAAATACTTTCGGTTAGGGCCAACGTGCGCCGAAGGCGACGCACGTATCGAGCGTCACGAAATCAGATGATCTTCACGATTACGTTGAAACCACCGAAACGCATGGCCTCGCCATCGCGAAGGTCGTGCGACTTGTTTTTGTCGATCATGTGCTCACCGAGGAACGTCCCGTTGGTGCTCCCCGGATCTTCGACGCGCAGCTTGCCGGGACGCGCCGTGGCGTGAATCACGGCGTGACGCGACGAAGTGGTGGGATGATCGATTTCGATGTCGAGCCCGGGAGCGGCGCCCTTGCGGCCGACCACGTTCTGCCCCTGGTAAATCGGCCAAAACACCCCCAGCTCCGTGCTCTCGTAGCTGATCAAAAAGCCGGCGAGCACGCGTAGCGACGGGTCTGCGGGCGGGACTGAGGGGGCTGGCGGCGGAGCCGACGGCGCAGGCAGGGGCGCATGCCCAGGCGGAGGTCCGTAAGCAGCAGGCGGCCCGTAGGCGGCGGGCGGGGCTGAGTAGGCTGCTGGGGGCGGGCCCGAGCCGTGCTGCCGATCGAACTCTTCGTTCGTGGGCGGTGGAGCCGTAGCGGCGTAGGCCGAGGGATCCTTCGAGTGCACGCCACCTGGAGGCGGCGCGGCTTGGGGCGCCGGTTGGGCGGGGGCCGGCTGCTGCCACATTTGCGGTGCCGCTAGCGGTGGCTGCTCGGGTTGGGGCGGACCCCAACCGGGCGGCG
>JAYUYU010000130.1:0-7281 GCA_043752365.1 Myxococcales bacterium
ATCGTCGAGCTGGATTGGTGGGAGCACACCGAGCTTGCGGGGCTCCGCGTCGTCTGCACACCGGCGCGCCATGCTTCGGGTCGCGTGCTGTTCGACAACGACGCCAAGCTGTGGGCCGGCTACGCCATGTTGGGCCCCCAGCACCGCGCCTACTATTCGGGCGACACCGGGCTGTTCCCAGCCATGCGCGAAATTGGCGAAAAGCTCGGCCCCTTCGACGTCACGATGATCGAGACGGGGCAATACCATCGCACCTGGCCAGACTGGCACATTGGTCCCGAGCAAGCCGTTCTGGCGCATCAGCTGGTGCGGGGCCGCGTCATGCTCCCGGTGCATTGGGCGCTACTGGGTCTGGCCTTCCACGGCTGGACAGAGCCGGTCGAACGAAGCTTGCTGGCCGCACAAGCGCGCGAAACGCTGCTGGCCACACCGCGCCCCCATCAGCCCTTCGAACCCAGCCTGTCGCCGCCCAGCACGCGTTGGTGGCCGCAGCTGCCCTGGGAAACTGCTGAACAACACCCCGTGGTGTCGACCAACGCCAACTGAACGTCAGCGGCGCAGCGACCAGCGCGAACGCTGACGCGGCTCGGTGCCCGCGCCGAGCTTGAGGCGCACGCGCGGTGCCACCGCCATTAAGCGTGCTTCGAACTCGATGGCGTCGCGGCTGACCACGACCGCGTCACCCAACACGCTCAAGTAGACAGCGCTGCTGTCGGCGCCAGCCCAGGACAAGATACTGATCTGCTCGAACTTATGCCGATGCTCGGAGACGAGCCGCACGAAGGCACTGCGGGCCAGCAAGTCGTAGCTCTCGAGCGCTCGCGCGTCTGCAAAGTACTTGATGGCGCCGTTCGCCGGCAGCGACGCCCGCAAACGCGACGCAAAGGCCTCGCCCAAGCGGGCGGACAGCGAACGCGAGAAGCGCGCGTAGTAGACGCCCTGATCGGCCCAGCCAAAGGTGACTGAACCGCAGACGTCGGTGAGCAGCTCGAGCGGCGCGGAGTACGTCATGCCCTTGTCTCGTCAACGGCCGGGGCCCGCGCCGGTTAAGGAGCAGCATTGTAAAGTTGTCTTGACAAGTAGCCAAGTGTGCGGAAAGGTTGCGTCAGTCGTCAATGTTGAACCCAGGCTCACCCCTGCCCCTCTACCAGCAGCTCGCCGAGCTGCTGAGTCGCGAGATCGCGAGTGGCGCGGTCGAGCCGGGCGGGCGCTTGCCCTCGGAGCCCGAGCTAGCGCGGCGCCATCGCATCGGTCGCCCTACCGTGCGCCAGGCAACGGAGCTGTTGGTGCAACGTGGCCTGGTCGAACGCCGGCGCGGCTCCGGGACGTTCGTGAAGAGCGCTCCGCGGCGAGTGGACCTATTCTCGCTGGGTGGCACTCTTTCCAGCTTCCGCGAAGGCGGGCTTTCGCTGAGTACGAAGCTGCTGGGCAAGCTCAGCGAGCGCCGCGTACCGACGGATTCGGACAATCCCTTTTCGGAAAAGCGTGCCTTCGTGCTCACCCGGCTTGGTAGCGTGGCCGAGCGTCCGGTGCTGCTGGAGCGGCTGTACTTCGATCCAGAGGTCTTCGCCGGGCTAGACCGCTTGCAGTTGGCTGGCGCGTCGCTGTCGCGCGTGGTCGAAGAGCAATTCTACTTGAAACCAACCCACGCCGAACAAAGCTTCCGTGTCGCGCTGCCGGCAGACGACGTGCGCCAAGCGCTGGCTACGCCGCCACGCGCCAGCTTGTTATTGGTGAAGCGCGCCTTGTTTTTTCCCCGTGCGCCGCGTGCGATTTTTGGGGAGCTGTACTGCCGCACGGATGAGCTGGTGTTCTCCCAAACTATAGGAGCAGAGACACGACATGACTGAGTCGATTCGGGCCGAAGCCGGCTATTTCGAGGGTTACGGCGGGGCTTTCATTCCCGAGGTTTTGCACGCCACGTTCGAAGAGCTGGAGCTCGCCTTCGCGGCCGCGCGCCAAGATCCGAGCTTTTGGAACGAGTACGCGGAGCTGATGAGCACGTACTCGTGCCGGCCGACGCCGCTCACTTTCGCGGAGAACCTGAGCGCGCATTTCGGCGGCGCGCGCATCTACATCAAGCGCGAAGACTTGAATCACACGGGCGCCCACAAGGCGAACAACGTGATGGGACAAGGCCTATTGGTGAAGCGCATGGGCAAAAAGCGCGTCATCGCCGAGACTGGCGCCGGGCAGCACGGCGTCGCAACCGCCACCATGGCCGCCAAGTTTGGCTTTGCTTGCACCATTTACATGGGCGAGCTCGACGTGGAACGCCAGCGCCCGAACGTGTTTTGGATGGAGCGACTGGGCGCGACCGTCGTCCCCGTGAAGGACGGCTCACGCACCCTGAAGGACGCCATCAACGAAGCATTCCGCGACTGGGTGTCGAACATGGACGACACGCACTACGTGCTCGGCACGGCCTGCGGCCCGCACCCTTTCCCGGAAATGGTAACTTATTTTCAGTCGATCATCGGGCAAGAGGCGCGCCGGCAGATTTTGGAGCGCACGGGCCAGTTGCCGAAGAAGGTCTACGCTTGCGTCGGCGGAGGCTCGAATGCCATGGGAATTTTCAGCGGCTTTTTGGCTGACCCGGGCGTCGAGTTGGTCGGCGTCGAAGCGGGCGGCGACGGCGTCACGACGCGCCGCCACGCCGCGCGGCTGGCCAGCAAGGATGCTTCCGTGGGCGTCGCCCAAGGTTACAAGACGTACTTCTTGCAGAACGAGGACGGCCAAATGAACGAGACGCACAGCGTCGCGGCTGGGCTCGACTACGTGGGGGTGTCGCCCATTCTGTCGCACTTTCACGACACTAAGCGCGCACGCTTCGAAGCCGCGACCGACACCGAAGTGGTCGAAGCCTTGAAGCTGACGATTCGCAAAGAAGGCCTGATTCCGGCGCTCGAGTCGTCACATGCCTTCGCGCAAGCCTTCAAAGAGGTCGGCACGCTGTCGCCCAACGACGTCGTCTTGATCAATCAGTCGGGACGCGGCGACAAGGACATCTTCACCATCGCCGATGCGTTCCGCGATCCGCTGTGGGAAGCGTTCATTCAGAAGAAGGCGGAGGGCTACCGTCGTGCTTGAAGCGTATGTGAAAGAGCGCCGTCAAAAGCAGGAGATCTTGCTGATGACGCACATCGTCCTCGGCCACCCGCACTTCGACACCAGCTTGCGCCTGGTGGAAAGCATGGTGCACGCCGGTGTCGACTTGATCGAGCTGCAAATTCCTTTCTCGGAGCCGATGGCAGACGGCCCAGTCATTTTGCGCGCCAATCAGGAGGCGCTGAACGCGGGCTCCACGGTCGAGCGCTGCTTCGAGGTCGCGAGCGAGGTGGCGCGCCGCTTCGACGTCCCGTTCTTGTTCATGACCTACTACAACGTGCTGTTCCGGCGTGGCGTGAGCCAGTTCGTGGCGCGCACGCAGGCAGCGGGCTTGCGCGGCGCCATCGTGCCCGACCTGCCACCCGAGGAAGGCGGCGAATACCTGGCGGCCATGAAAGAAGCCGCGCTCGACCCCATCTTCATCTATTCGCCCAACACCACCGACGCGCGGCTGAAGGTCATCGCCCAGCACGCCAGCGGCTTCGTCTACTGCGCCGCCCGCAAAGGCGTCACAGGTAGCCAGACCGCGTTCTCGACCGAGCTATCCGGCTACCTCGAGCGCGCGCGCGCCGCCACCAGCCTGCCACTCGCAGTGGGCTTCGGCGTCAAAGAACCGCAAGACGTCGACTTTCTACGTGGCAAAGCCGACATCGCCGTCGTAGGTAGCGAGACTTTGCGCGTGCTCGAGCGCGGTGGCCTGGCGGCGGTGGGCCCTTTCTTGAGCAGCCTGCGCTGAAGGCTCACAAAAGCTCGCTCCGGTCAGCGGCATGCCCGTGTATCCTAGGGGATCAAATGGCCCCCGGGAAATCTCCCGACTTGGATGACCCCACACGGCTGCTGCAGCTGGTGATGGACAACATTCCGCAGTTCATTTTTTGGAAGGACCGGAGTTCCGTCTACTTGGGCTGCAACGCGAATTTTGCTCAGGTGGCAGGCGTGGGGCGGCCAGAAAACATCGTGGGCAAAACCGACTTTGACCTGGCTTGGAAGCGGGAGGAAGCCGAGTTCTTTCGCCAGGTCGACGCGCGGGTGATGTCCAGCGACACCGCCGAGTACCACATCATCGAACCGCAGCAGCACGCCGACGGCAAGCAAGCCTGGCTGGACACGAACAAGATTCCGCTGCACGACGCCACCGGCAACGTCGTGGGTATTCTAGGCACTTACGAAGACATTACGACGCGCAAGCAAGCGGAGGAAGCGCTGCGCCACGCTCAAAAAATGGACAGCATTGGCCAGCTTGCCGGTGGTGTGGCCCACGACTTCAACAACATGCTGGTAGGCATTCTGGGCGCGGCGGAGCTGCTGCGTCGCGGCACGGTCGCCCTGCCGGAGCGCGATGCGCTGCTGGATCTGATCGTGCACAGCGGGCGGAGAGCAGCAGACTTGACCGGGAAGCTACTAACGTTCTCACGTCGCGGCCGCATGCAGGCGCGGCTGCTCGACGTGCATCAGGTGATTGACGACGCGCTCGGTATTTTGGGTCGAAGCATCGACCGTCGCATCCAAATTCACCGGCGCTTCGGCAACCAAGTCTGGGTGGTCCGAGGTGACCCCGCTGAGCTCGAATCGGCGATTTTGAACCTGGGCATCAATGCGCGCGACGCCATGCCCGACGGCGGCGTGCTCGAAATTTCGACCAGCCTGCGCGAGCTCGTGCCGGCCGCCGCCGAAGCCACGACGATAGCCGCGGGCCCGTACGTGCAAATCGACGTACGTGACACCGGACACGGCATCCCGAAAAACATTCAATTGCGGGTTTTCGAGCCATTCTTCACCACCAAGGGCCAGGGGTTGGGCACCGGTCTCGGGCTGGCCGCCGTGTATGGCGCCGTCACCGAGCACGGCGGGTCCATCACGCTGCTCAGCGAGCCAGGCCAAGGCACGTTGTTTCGCATCCTGTTGCCGCTGGCAGAGGGCGATACCGTTCAACCAACCGGCGACTCGCGCCCACCCACCGCACACAGCGAGCGAGGCTCGGTTTTGGTCATCGACGACGAAGAGGCGGTCCGCACCGTCAGCTCGCTGTTGCTGCGCGACTTGGGCTACGACACGCTCACGGCCGAAGACGGCGTTGCGGGCCTGGCGCTCTTCGAGGCCAACCGCAGCGTTATTCGGGCCGTTCTGCTGGACGTGAACATGCCCCACATGGACGGTCGAGACTGCCTCAAGCGCCTGCGAAGGCTCGATCCGAACGTGCGGATTATCATGTGCTCAGGCTTCACCGAAGAGGCCCTCGAGCGCGACGGCGCCGATCACGGCATCGCCGTCTTCCTGAAAAAACCCTTCCGGCGCGACGACCTGGCAGCGGCCATCACCGGCTGACCAAGCGCGAAACGCGCTTTTGCTTGAGTCAGTGGCGGCCGCGCCGCACAGTGCCGACGTGGCAACCGTGAACCCTCGAATTTTAGTGCGTGAAGCAACGCGCGCCGACGTGGCAACGCTGGTCCGGCTCAACGAGCTGGCATACCCGTTGATGGCCACCGAAGACGTCGTCTGGGGCGAGCGCCATTTGGTCAGCCACCAGCGCATCTTTCCGCAGGGGCAATTGGTCGCGGAGCTCGAGGGACAGATTGTCGGCGCAGTCGCCAGCTTGATCGTCGACTTGGGTCCCGATCCGCTGCGTCAACACACCTGGCCGGGCATCACCGACAGCGGCTACTTCACCAATCACGACCCTGAAGCCGATACGCTATACGGCGCCGACGTGTACGTGCATCCGGATGCGCGCGGGCAGGGTGTCGGCGCCGCGTTGTATGAAGCGCGCCGCGCGCTGTGCCAGCGGCTCAACAAGCGGCGCATTTTGGCCGGTGGCCGCTTGTGGAATTACTCGGAAAACGGCGCAGGCATGACGCCCGAGGAGTACGCGGCGCGCGTCGTCAGCGGCGAGCTCAAAGACTTGGTGCTGAGCTTTCAGCTGCGAGAAGGCTTCGCCCTCCGCGCCGTGATGCCGAACTATATTCAGGACATCCGCAGCCGGAACTACGCGAGCTTGGTGGAGTGGCTCAACCCGGACTATCGACGAGCCGCGGACGGCGAGCGAAAAGCCAGGATTGCCTGCGTGCAGTACCAAATGCGTCGAATCACCAACTTCGAGGAGTTCGCGCAGCAGGTAACTTATTTCGTAGGCGTCGCGGCAGATTATCGCGCTGACTTCGTGCTGCTCCCCGAGCTTGTTTCGGCGCAGCTACTCTCGGCTGAAGACGCGCTGACTGCGAAGGAGGGCATGCGACGCCTGGCCGGCTACCGCGAACGCTTCGAAACGTTGATGCGCGAGCTCGCGGTCAAGCACGGCCTCACCATCATCGCCGGCAGCGTGCCCGTGCTGGAGGGTGACCGGCTGCTCAACGTCGCCTTCGTTTGTCTGCCGAGCGGGCAAGTGGTGGCACAACCCAAGCTGCACATCACGCCTACCGAAAGGAGCGCCTGGGGGATTTCGGGCGGCTACTCGCTACGCCCTATCGACGCGCCCAAGACTCGTATTGGCGTGTTGATCTGCTACGACATCGAATTTCCCGAAGCTGCCCGCTATTTGGCCGATTTGGGCGCTGAAATTATATTCGTGCCATTTTGCACCGACACGCGGCAAAGCTACTTGCGGGTGCGTTACTGCGCGCAGGCCCGCGCGATCGAGAATCAATTATACGTGGCTATGGCGGGCAACGTTGGCAACTTGCCAGACGTCGGTCACCTCGACATCAACTACGGACAAGCCGCGGTGCTCACGCCTTCCGACTTCGCGTTCGCGCGCGACGGCATCGCCGCTGAGGCCGACTCCAACGAAGAGACGGTGCTGATTTGCGACGTCGACCTGAATGCGCTGCACTCGGCTCGCTCGAGCGGCACCGTTACGCCGCGCCTTGATCGCCGCGCAGACCTATTCCAGCTCGTTTCACTTTTGCCCGCAGATCAAGCCAGCAGCGGCCCCAAAGACGGTCCGCTCGGCGGGCAGCCCGGAAAGAGCTGAGCGCTGCGAGCCGCGCCGGCCACCCGCGTGACGGGTTCGGCGTAGAATTGTTCGGGCCCTGCACGCTGTGCCGGAGCCGCACGCCCAATCGTTAACGCCCGGGCACTAACCGCCCAGCCCCCTTGCCTTAAATGAGGGAAGATTGCCGCTGGAACCGCGTATCAACGCTGGGCAAGGCGCCGGCACGGCGCTTGCTGTTGGGTGTT
>JAYUYU010000131.1:0-2815 GCA_043752365.1 Myxococcales bacterium
GCAATACCCGCGCGAGCCTCAGGGCCGAAAGCCGACCCAGCCCCGCCCTCGATGGTATGACGCAGACCCGCGCCTACCAGCAGGTCGAGCTTGTCGCCCGCGCGCCAGCCCAGCTGAGCCAGGTAGTGCAGCTGGTGTTCGTCTGGAGCGCCGGAGGCGTCAGCGGTTTTGTGGCTCGCCGAGTAGTGCACGCTTGGCTCCAAAAACAAGCCCTTGCCCAAGACCAGGTGAGCCCCGATGCCGCCGTCGTAGCTGAGTTCGTCGTCGTTCAAGTCGATGCCCGAGCCGATTTCGGTGAACACGTAACCGACCACAGACTTGATCGCGAGGTGTAGCGCGCCGTCGATATCGGTCCACAACACCGGCTGCACGCGGCCGTTCTTGGCGATGCTGATCACGCCAATGGCGGCGCCGTCGACCTCCTCGGCCACGTTCACGATGCCGACCTGCAGGCCCTTCACGCGTCGGTGCACGTTGAGCGGCGCCAACGCCAGGCCCTGCAAATCACGCGCGGTGTTCACGCCGGCCGAGACTTCGACCCCGCGATGCGCCGGCGAATAATTGGCGCCAACGCCGAGTAGCAAGCCTCGACTGGGACCGCGAACGACCGTTACGCCGGCCGAAGCTGCGACGCCCTGCAGCGACTTGGCGCTCGCAAAGCCAGCGCCCACCAAGATGCCCGTTACGTCTCCCGCGATGACGCCGCCCGCCGAGACTAGCGCCCCCTGCGCCTTGCCACCGACCAAGACGGCGCCAGCGCCAACGGCGATGCCGAGCAAGTCTCGACGGATTCGCAACACGCCCGGCGTAACGACGACACCCCGGATGGCCCCCGATTCGCCGTACAGAAGCGCCAGCTGCAGGTGCAATTCCCGCTTCGGGCTATCGCGCAAGAACGAAAGTGGCGTGGCGACGGCGGCGTCGAGGCTGCGCAGTGGGTCGCGCAGAAGGTCGCCGGGCTTGGCTTCGCGCTCGGCTTTTTGGCGAGCAGCCTCGGCGGCGGCGGCCTTTTCAGCCGAGGCTTTGTCGGCTGCCGCCTTTTCGGCGGCTGTTTTGTCCGTGGCGGCCTTTTCGGCTGCCGCCTTTTCTGCCTGCTCGGCCACGACGCGAGCTTCGGCCTCTTCTTTGCGCCGCGCGCGCAGCTCGTTCAACAGCTCCGACGCTTCGTCGCGCACCAGGTTGACGACCAACCAACTGACGACCTGAACGGAGCGCTCGGGGTCGGGGGGCAGCTCGACACCCCTTCGCAGCTGCTGACCGTCCGGACTCGAGAAGGCCACGTCCGCGTGGGCCGCGCTGTCCAGGTCGACGTACACGTCGGAGCTGCCAGGGCCCTCCACCAACACGACCTCGCGACCCAGCTCCTGGCTGAGCGAGGCGCGCAGCTTGGCCTGGTCGAACGGAAAGCCGCGACGCTCGACCTTCACGCGCAGCGGCGCCGAAGCTGGTAAGCGCGGAGCCGATGCGGACGGTGTTGTCGTCGGGCAGTTTCCCCCTTCACAGGTCTGCGCCGTCGCCACGCGCGTAAGCCACGTTACCGAGAGCGCTAGCGCCGCAGGGGCGAGACCACGCGAGAGGGCTGCAATGTTCAAGGCGCTACCACGAAGCGGCAGGTGTAGCGGATCTCGGTCGCGGCGGGACGCCCAGCTTTGTCTTTTGGCGCAGCCCAACGCGAGCCGTTCAAAGTCCGACTGCAGGCCCCACCAAAGCCGGCAGCGCTTTCCTCGAGCAGGGTGACGCGCCGCACGACGCCGTCGGGGTCGATGCGAGCCCGCACTTTGGCGGTGCCGCTCAAGCCCCGCTGGCGCGCGTCGGCCGGGAAGTTTCGCTCCAGCGCGGCTGCCAGCGAGGGCGGGCTGGGGCGGGACGATAGGTCGCCGACTGCGACGACGGCCGGCTCAGCGCGGACGCTCGGCGCGGACGCGACCGGGGCAGGTTGATTGAGCGGCGCCGGCGCGCGCGGGAGGGCAGGCGTTAGCGCTCCCCCGTTGCCGAGCGGCATGCTGAACGCGTTGCCGGTGCCGTCGCCTGCCAAAGTCACGCCTTCGCTCGCGGGCGGCTCGGGTGCGGCGGACGGCGGTTGCTCGGTCTGGGCGGCGACTTTCGGCTCCGAGGCACGCGCCTTGGGCTGGGGCGGTTCGGGTTGGGGCTCGCTGGGCGGCGGCAGCTCGAGCGGCTTGGATGGCGTGGTCACCTCGAAGCGCAGCAAGCTTCGCTTCTGCTCAGGCTTGGCGAACGTGGGTGCCGTGCCCAGCGAGGCGTACGCGACACCGTGTAGCACGAGGCTCGCCACGATCGTCCAGGGCAAGAGGCGTCGCCTCGCCATCCGACCGTCCTCAAGGTTTCTCGAGGTCATCGGCGTCCACGTTGATGGCAAAGCGCTCGACGCGTTCTTGGCGGAGCAAATCGATGACGCCTATCACTTGGCGGTGTGGCACCGCGCCGTCGGCTGCAATCACGGCTCGCAGCTCGGGGTCTCGCTGGCGCGCCGTGATCAGCTTTTGGCGCAGCTCGGCGGAGCTCGCCGGCACGCCGTCTACGTAAAGCGCGCCAGCTTTGCTCAGGCTCACCGTCAGGGTGGCGGTCGTCGCTTCGCCCGTCTTGCCGCTGGGCAAATCGAGCGGAATCGCGCGCGAAGCCAGGTAGCTCGCGGTCACCATCAAAACCACCAGCAGCACGAGCACCACGTCGACCAGCGGCGTGACGTTGATGCCCGTAATGGACTCATCGGACGAAGAGTTCAGCATCCTTCAAGTCGCTTTCAGGAACGCCAAGATTTCGTGCGCCAGTACGTTGGCGCGGCCCATGCGCGCGC
>JAYUYU010000132.1:0-7264 GCA_043752365.1 Myxococcales bacterium
GCGCAGGGCGCCCTGCAAGCAAGCCTCAAGGGTTACAAGGCCGCGCTCGAGCAAAGCCCAGAGCTCAAGCACGCCGCGCCATTTCAGCGCGAACGGCTGGTGTTTCCTTACCAATCGGGGGCAAGCTTCGTGGCCCAGGTGCACCGCGCCGGGGGCTTTCGGCTGGTCAACCGCCTGTACGACCTTCCGCCCGCCAGTACCGAGCAAATCATTCACCCGGAAAAATACCTGGCGGGAGAGTTGCCAGTGCCGGTGCGTGCGCCCGCCGTGCCGAGCGGTTTCAAGAGCATCCGCTCCGGCCACGTTGGCGAGCTGTTGCTGCGCGCGATGCTCGAGGTATGCAACGAGCCCGCGCAGGCGCACCAAGCGGCCGCGGGCTGGGGTGGCGACGCCTTCACGGTCGTCGGCCAGGGTGACCAAGGCGGACTACTGCTCGTGACGACCTGGGACAGCGAGCTAGACGCCCAGGAATTCGAGCGCGCCCTGCGCGCCACCGTCAATTGCTGGGACCACGCGCCAGCCGCGACGCGCGAGATATTTCGCAACGCCACGCAGGTCAGGCGTGACAAGGCGACGGTTGGCGTAGCGCGTGGCTTCGCGGCGGCGCTCGGGCGACAGTTGCTTTCGGGGCTGCCCGAGCTGGTGGGACCCCGCAGCGTCGCGACGCCACCTTTCGGTCCCATCAGCATACCGCCGGTCCGTCGCGCCGCACCGGTACGGCGACCCTTCGTGCAGGGTGATCGGTTGATCGCGCCTCGCTTGGGGCTGTCCATCCCGATCGCGCGCGGGCTCAAGCCCAAGGTCGACGAGGACGACGTGGCGTTTAGCGCGGAAGGCCATGGCTTTGCGTCGCTCATTTTCGCCATCTCGGACTTGGCTTTCTCGCCCAAGGCCGTCCGCCATTCCTTCGATATTTTCGAGAAGGCGCTCACGAAGCCGCTGAACGCCGGGCAGACCGTCAGCGTGGTGGTCGAGGCAGGCAGCGCGCAAACGCCAGTCGGCAAGGCGGTCGAGCGGGTGTGGCAAGTCGATGGCACGCCGATTCGCGGGCGGCTGTTGCTGGTGCCGATCTGCCGCGGCACCGGCATGCTGGTGATCGGCGAAGGCTACGGCAACGAGGCGACGCGCGGCATGCTCGATCGCGTGGTCGCGGGCGTTCGGCCGTTGGCCGCTGGTTCGCCCATTTGCGCCGAGCTCGACCCGTAGAGCGCCCCCCAGCTTGGGCTGGTCGCGCGCCCATCCTCCGCTATGCTGCGCGCCAACCAACGATGACCCAGAAGCTGCGTGTGCTCGTGCTGTTCGGTGGTCGCTCCGCGGAGCACGAAATCTCTCTGCTGTCGGCTCGCTTCGTGGTCGAAGCGCTCGACCCTGAGCGCTTCGAGCCGCTGCTGGTGGGTATCGACAAGCAAGGCCGGTGGCAACTCGAGTCGCGCGCGTCGCTGTTGGCGGCGGGCGTTGGGGCCAACGCGATCGCCTTGTCTTCCGGGTCGCCGCAAGTGTCGCTGCCGCCGCGGCCAGCTTCCAGCGGAGCCTTGCAGCTGTCGGTCGACGCGCAGACGCCGGTCGGGGTGGACGTGGTATTTCCAGTGCTGCACGGCCCCATGGGGGAGGACGGCACCGTGCAAGGCCTGCTGGAGCTGTCCGGCGTGCCGTACGTTGGCGCAGGCGTGCTGGGCTCGGCGGTCGGCATGGACAAGGACGTGATGAAGCGGCTGTTGGCGCAGGCCGGGTTGGCGCTGCTGCCTTACGTCACCCTGCGCCAGGCGCGCTACGGGGCGGCGCGTGAAGCGTGCTTGGCCGAGGCTAGCCGGCTCGCATTCCCGGTATTCGTCAAACCAGCCAATTTGGGCTCATCGGTAGGGGTCAGCCGCGTGCTTACGCCGGCCGAGCTGGGCGCGGCCGTGGACTACGCGTTCGAGTTCGACGGCAAGGTCGTGGTCGAGCAGGGGCTGGACCATCCGCGCGAGATCGAGTGCGCGGTGTTGGGCGGCGCGACCCCGCTCGTTTCGGTGCCGGGCGAAATCGTCGTCGATCATCCGGACGGTTTCTATTCGTACGCGGCCAAATACTTGGACGAAAAGGGCGCTACCACGCGCATCCCAGCCGAGCTCAGCCCGGCTGAGATTGCGGAGGCTCAGCGGCTGTCGCTACGCACCTTCGAAGCGCTCGAGTGCGAAGGCATGGCGCGTGTGGATCTGTTTTTGGATAGAGATCGCAAGCTGTGGGTGAACGAGATCAACACCATCCCGGGCTTTACCCGCATATCGATGTACCCCAAGCTGATGCAGGCCAGCGGCGTGTCAGCGCGTGAGCTGGTCAGTCGGCTGCTGGACGACGCATTGGCGCGCGGCAAACACAAGAGCGCACGAAAGACGAGCACCTGAGTATGACTGAATCGCACGCCCAAAAAGCACTGTATCGGGACGCGACCCAGCCGCTCGAACGACGCGTCGCTGACCTATTGTCGCGCATGACGCTGGCCGAAAAAGTCGGCCAAATGCTGCAGCTGGACGGCCAAAGGGACCCGGTCAAAGCGGTTCGCGAAAAGCAGCCCGGTTCCATGTTTCACATCTTGAACGAGCGCCTGGCCGAGGCGATGGACGCGGCGGCCGCGACCCGACTCGGTATTCCGCTGTTGATTGGCGAAGACGGCATTCATGGTCACTCGTTTCACCCGGGAGCCACCATTTTTCCGACGCAGCTGGCGTTGGCGGCATCGTGGGACATCGACTTGGTGGAGCAAGTCGCGCGCGTCACGGCGCGCGAAATGGCGACGACCGGCGCGCATTGGACCTTCTCGCCCGTGCTGTGCCTGACGCGCGATCTGCGCTGGGGTCGCACCGGTGAGACGTTCGGTGAAGACCCGTTTCTGATTGGCGAGCTGGGCGCCGCAATGATCCGCGGTTATCAAGGCAAGGGTTTGAGTGACCCGGATGGTGTTTTGGCCTGCGCAAAGCACTTTGCCGGCTACTCCGAGACGCAAGGCGGCCGCGACGCATCCGAAGCGGACATCTCGCGTCGCAAGCTGCAGAGCTTTTTCCTTCCGCCCTTCGAGCGCGCCGTGCAGGCCGGCTGCATGACCTTCATGACGGGTTACCAGTCGATGGATGGCCTGCCTTCGACGGCCAATCACTGGTTGCTGCGCCAGGTGCTGAAACAAGCTTGGGATTTTCAGGGCATTCTGGTGACCGACTACGACAACGTCGCGCGTTTGGTGTACGAGCAGCGCGTCGCCCCGAGTTTGGTCGAAGCCGCCGTTATCGCCGTGCGTTGCGGTAACGACATGGTGATGGCGACGCCCGGCTTCTTCGACGCCGCGCAGCAGGCTGTCGAGCGGGGGCTGTTGGGTGAGTCGGAAATCGACGAAGTCGTGCGGCGCATTCTGTCGCTCAAGTTCCGCATGGGTTTGTTCGAGAACCCGCGCCGGCCCGATCGCGAAGCGCAAAAGCGCGTCGTCAACTGCGCCGAGCACCGCGCGCTCAACCTGCGGGCGGCGCGCGAATCCATCGTGCTTTTGCAAAATGACGGCATTTTGCCGCTGAGCTCTGGCAGCGTGACCAGCCTGGCTGTGGTGGGACCCAACGCCGACAACGCGCTCGCGCAGCTGGGTGATTGGTCGCTCGGCGCGACCCAGTATGGCCCCGAATACGGCACGCAACCGCGGGAGCTCACGACCACGGTGCTCGACGGGTTGCGCGCGCGCTTGCCCGGCGTGACTGTTGGGCACGCTGCCGCGGGCGACCTGTGGTCGAAGGACCCCGCGGCGCTCGGCGAAGCCTTGCAGGTCGCTGGCGACGCCGGGCTGGTCGTGGTCGTCGTGGGCGACGACATTCCGTTCATCGGTGAGACACGCAGCACCGCCACGCTCGAGCTGCTGGGCAACCAAAACGCGCTCATCGACGGCGTGGCGGCCTCGGGACGGCCGTTCATTCTGGTGCTCATCGCCAGTAAGCCCCTGGTTTTGCCGGAGAGCGCGAGCCGCGCCAACGCCATCGTGCAGTGCTTCAACCCGGGCATGGAGGGCGGCAAGGCGCTCACCGAGATTCTGTTCGGCGAGCAAAACCCCAGCGGTAAACTGACGATTTCGCACCCGCGGCACGTGGGGCAGCAGCCCATCTTCTACAGCCAGGTGCGCGGTCAGCACGGTGCCCGCTACGCCGATTTGACGCAGGAACCGCTGTTCGCGTTCGGGCACGGCCTTTCCTACACGCGCTTTGCCTACAAGAACCTGCGCGTGCGCACGCCCGTCATTCACGATGGGCAAGCGGTCGAGCTCGAAGTAGAGCTGACTAACGAAGGCGAGCGCGCGGGCACCGAAATCGCGCAGGTCTACGTCACCGACAGCGTCACCTCCGCCACGTGGGTGGGCCAATCGCTGGTCAACTTCGAGCGTGTGACGCTGGGGCCTGGCGAAAAGCGCCAGCTGCGTTTGTTCATTCCCTACCAGCGCTTGTCGTTAGTCAACGCTCACGGCAGGCGGGTGGTCGAGCCGGGCGAGTTCGAGGTGTTCGTCGGTGGCTCATCGCAAAGCGGCGCGCTGCTGCGCGGCATCTTCCGCGTCGACGGCCCCGCCTTCGACTACGAATCCATCCCCGGCGTGGCGCGCTAAGCGCCGGGCGTGGCGCGCTAGGCGCCGGCGTCGCGCGCCAAAGCGCTACGGAGAACCTGCAACTGACGCTCCCGACTGCGCGGCCTGCTGCATTTTCGCGTCATTTGCCTACATGAAACAGTCTGGACGCTCAGGGTTGGGGGCTGCATGATCCTGGAACGATGACCGAGTCCATTCGTACGGCAGCCGTGATCGGAGCGGGAGTCATGGGCAGCGCAATCGCGGCGCACCTGGCGGGGGCAGGTGTCAAAACCCACCTGCTCGACATCGTCCCACCAAACTTGAGCGACCAGGAAAAGGGCCAAGCCAAAGCCCGCAATCGCTTCGCCGACGGTGGCCTAGAAAAAGCCCTCAAGGCCAAGCCCGCCGCCTTCTACGATCCCGAAGCCGCGCGCCTCGTCCAAACCGGCAACCTCGAGGACCATCTCGAGCGCCTGCGCGAGTGCGATTTGGTGATTGAAGCCATCATCGAGGACCTCGGCATCAAGCAGAAGCTGTTCGAGAAGATCGCGCCGGTGCTGTCCCCCAACGCGATTTTGGCGTCGAACACCAGTGGCCTGTCGATCGCGAAAATGAGCGCGGTCTTGCCGGCCCAGCTGCGGCCGCAGTTTCTGGTGCTGCACTTCTTCAACCCCGTTCGCTACATGCGTTTGCTCGAAGTCGCGCCCGGGCCCGAGACTCGGCCCGAGCTGGTCGAGCGGATGGCGGCCTTCGGTGAGTGGCTGGGCAAGGGCGTGGTGTACGCCAAGGACACGTCCAACTTCGTCGCCAACCGCATCGGCGTGTATTCGCTGATGCTGACCATGCGCTCGATGCTCGAAGACGGGCTCACGGTGGAGCAGGTCGATAAAATCGCCGGGCGCCCGATGGGCAGGCCGAAGAGCGCCGCCTTCGACACAGCCGACCTGGTCGGGCTCGACACGCTGAATCATGTCGCGAAAAACTGCGAAAATTCGCTGGTGAACGACGAGGAGCGCGGCGTGTTCTCGCTGCCCGACGTGGTGCAAAAGCTGATCGCGCGCGGTAGCCTTGGCCGCAAAACCGGCGCCGGTTTCTACAAAAAGGTTGGCAAGGACATCCACGTCGTCGATTTGAAGACGCTCGAGTATCGCGCCCAAGAAAAGGTGCGCTTCGACTCACTGGGCGCCGTGAAGAACGAAGAAGACGCGGGCAAGCGCCTGAAAATGCTGGTCAACGCCGACGACGTCGCTGGCCGTTTCGCCTGGAAGGTGCTGTCGCGCACGCTGGCGTATTCGGCGCGCCGTCTGGGTGAGATCGCGGACGACGTCGTGAACGTCGACCGCGCCATGCGTTGGGGCTTCAACTGGGACCTGGGGCCGTTCGAAGCTTGGGACGCGATTGGCGTCGCCGACTCGGTGGCGCGCATGGAGAAAGACGGCATCGCGCTGCCCGACTGGGTCAAAGCGCTGGCCAAGGCTGGCGGCAGCTTCTACTCCGGTGCGGCCAACGAGCCGCGCTTCTTCGACTACAAGACCGGCGGCGCAGTAGCCGTGCCGTTTGGGCCGAAAGAGTTGCGCATTGCCGCCCTCAAAGCGTCAGGCAAGGTCGTCAAAGAAAATTTTGGCGCGTCGCTCGTGGATTTGGGGGATGGCGCGCTGGGCGTCGAGGTGCACACCAAGATGAACACGCTCGACCCCGACGTCATCGGCATGATGAGCGAGGCCGTCGATTTGGCCGAGAAAGACTTCGACGCCATCGTCATCGGCAACGACGGCGAGCACTTCGGCGCTGGCGCCAACCTCATGCTGATCATGATGGCCGCCCAGCAGAAGGCCTGGGACCAAGTCGAAAAGATCATCCGCGGGCTGCAGGCTGCTTTGCAAAAGCTGCGCTACGCGAACGTGCCGGTCGTAGCTGCGCCGTTTCAATACACGCTGGGCGGCGCCTGTGAGGTCGCGATGGCGGCCGACGCCTGTCAAGCGCACGCCGAGACGTACATGGGCCTGGTCGAAGTTGGCGTGGGCCTGATTCCAGCTGGCGGAGGCTGCTTGCGTATGGTGGAGCGCTTCACCGACGACGCCGCCCGCGTGAAGGGGGTCGACTTGTTGCCGTTCATCGGCGAGGCGTCGCTCAATATCGCGACTGCCAAGGTTGCTACCAGCGCCGACGAAGCCAAAAAGCTACGCTATTTGCGGCCTGGCGACGGCATCAGCCTGAACCGCGCCGAGCTGTTGTACGCGGCCAAGTGGCGGGCGCTCGGCCTCGCCCGAGCGGGTTACCGGGCGCCGCGTGCGGGTCTTCACAGCGCGGTAGGCTACGACGCTGGTAAGACGATTGGGGCGCGCGTTTGGGCGATGGTCGAAGGCGGCTTTGCCTCGGAGCATGACGCGTTGATCGCCAACAAGCTCGCGCACATCTTGTGCGGCGGCTTCGTAGCTGCCGGCACCGAGCTGGGGGACCAGCACTACCTCGACCTGGAGTGTGAAGCCTTTCTATCTCTATGCGGCGAGCAAAAGTCGCTCGACCGCATCGGTCACATGCTCATGAACAACAAGCCGTTGAGGAATTGAGGAATCCATGAGTCAGTTCCCATTGAACGTGGTCATCGCAAGCAGTGTTCGGACGGCGGTCGGGCGCGCCTTGAGGGGCACCCTGCGCAATACGCGGCCGGACGACTTGGCGGCTTGGGCCATG
>JAYUYU010000133.1:0-16990 GCA_043752365.1 Myxococcales bacterium
CATGCGCCGGAGCCACTCCAGCTCGCGCCTTAGGAAATTTTGGCGATTCTGCTCGGAACGTTGGGCGTGCGCTTGGCGCTCGGCCTTCTGCTCCAGGTAACGCTCGTAGCCGCCGTCGTAGCTGAAGGCTTCGCCATCCGCGACCTCCACGGTGCGTTGCGCCACGTTGTCGAGCAGGTAGCGATCGTGGGTGATCAGCAGCACGGCACCTGGAAATTCTTCCATCAAGTGCTGCTCCAGCCACTCGATCGTTTCAGCGTCGAGGTGGTTGGTCGGCTCGTCGAGGATTGCCAGGTCGGGGCGTGACACGAGCAGCCGGGCCAACGCCACGCGGCGCTGCTCGCCGCCGCTGAAGTTCTTGATCGGCTCGTCGAGCCGCGTGATGCCCAGATGGCCGAGCACGGCGTGGACGCGATGCAACTGGTCCCAACCGCCCAGGCGCTCGACCTCGTCGGCGGCGCTGGCTTGTTCTTCCAGCAAGCGGTCAGTGTCGGCAGCGGGGTCGCCGAGCGCGGTGCTGGCGGCGGTGTGGCGCTGCACGGCGTCGTTCCACGCCGCCAGGCCCTGCATGACCGCCTGTTCGGCGGTGAGCGCTCCATCGAAGGTCGGTACCTGGTCCAGGTATTCGATGCGCGCGCCGCGGCGCTTGGCGATGGTGCCAGCGTCGGGCGTTTCAACGCCCGCGAGCAGCTTGCCCAGCGTGCTCTTGCCCGCGCCATTGAGGCCGACGACGCCGACCCGCTCCCCCGGCTCGATGATGAGGTCAGCGGAACGTAGAACTACGTGATTTCCATAGCCTTTTTGCAGGCCGTGCGCGGCGACGATAGACAAGCGGGGGGAGCCTAGCGCGGCTTCCCCCGACTTGCGAACGGATCGCTACCTGGGCGCGCTTGGCTTCAGGCCGGAGCGCGTGGAGCGAGCCACTGGTACTGCTCGCGCAAACGCAGGCCGCGCTTGCCGAAGTTGAGCAGCATGGCGGACGCTACATAGTCACGGTAGCTATAGCTCCTAACCACGGTTTGAAGCGCGCTTTCCTTCATGGAAGCCAACGTCGGCGTGCCGACGCTGCTGGTGGCCGGGCCCACCTTGGTGTCGAGCTCGCGGCTGAGCTCTTCGAAGCGCTCGACCAGCGCGCCGCCTTGCGCGTCGGCGCGGAACAGATCCACCGAGACCAGCCGCTGTTCGGCGTCGAATTGTAACCGCAGCTGCGAGATGGGAGCGCCAAGGCTCGTAACATTTTTACATTCGACCACCGACGCCACCTTGCCGGCTATGCAGCTGCTTTGCGTCGTTGCTATCCAACGTACGACGTCACTTTGCCGGGTTTGCCCGAGCGTGAAACCGAGCGCTGGGTGCGCGCCGGCCGCGACCGTGCCAACGTCGCCCCGCATTTTCTGTTGACGTACCTGCTCGAACGCTGCTGGCTCGATGCTGCCCACGGGGCAACCCGCGCCCTGCGCCAGCGCGCTCAGGAGCGGCAGCTTCAACAGCGGCCGCCCCCAAGGCGTATGGGCCACGCCGATGACGGCGGTGGCCAGCACTGCGGCGCCGCCGATACCGGCCGCCGCCTTCAGCAACGTGGACTTGGTGCTCATTGGGCCCCGCCGGCGCCTCCAGCACCGCCGCTACCGGCGCCGCCCGCTTCGCACATGCCGCCGGGCTGTGAGTAGTCCATCGTGTTACTGGTGATGACGTCGGCCTTCAGGTCGTCGTCGGTCAGGGCGCCTGCTACGGCGTTGAATTGCGGGGAACCAGGCACCACCCCAGCGGCGATCAGCGCGGTGGCCGCGTTCCCGACCAGCGCCGTGTAGTCTTCTTCGGTGATGCCGAGGCCAACGTGCGCGCCCTTCATCGGCAGGCAAATCTTGCCGGCCGTGTCCTTGGCGCCGTCGTAGGCTACGGCGCAGCCCGCTGCGTTCTGTACGAAAATGCTCAAACACTCCGCCAAGTGCTCCAGGTCGGCGGCCTTTGCGGGCGCCAGCAAGTGAGCGAACTGCTGACCAATGCACGGGTCGGTCGCGACGTTGAGCAGCACCGAGGCTTGGCGGCCGTTCTTTTCGAACTTGAAGCCGTTGAAGCCGTCGGTCTTGGACGTCTTGCCGTCACCGCGTACGATCGCGTCGATGTTGCCCGGGCCACCCAGGTCGGTGCAGAGCTGTGAGTCGACCGGGCCCGCGCCACCGGCGCCAGCCGTCGCCAGCTCGCCGCCTTTGCCCGTCGTTCCGGCCTTACTGCTGCTGCCGGCGCTGTTCTTGCCGCCGGTAGAGCTCGAGCCGGCCTTGGCGGCCGCATCGTCATCGTCGTCGCCACTGCAGGCGGCGACGCAGCCTAGGGCTGTAATCAGCATCAATGAAAGGGGTGCATATGAAGCGAATCGCATGAAAGACCTCCAAAAGCTCGACGCAGCGCGCGTCGAGGCGCCGCGCGGGGTGCGCGGACTGGTTCCGTCCGTTAATACGTAATCAGAGCCAGATTCGGATCGAGTCCTCGCGTCGATTCCAAGGCTGGGCCCGAAACGTCTCGACGCTCACCCAACGCGCGCGCGACGCGTGACTTAAGGGTTCCAACGGCGAGCCCCTCGTGAGCCGCGATTTCCGCCGAAGACATGCCGTCAAAGTAACCGAGCTCCACGTCTTCGGCCTCGCGGCCGTCGCGAAGCAGGCGCGTCAAGGTCGCCAACAGCAGGCCGGCGTAGCGGTCGTAGAGGGCGCCCAAAGCCTGGCTCTGCCCACGCGCAACTTCGACGAGCAATTCTGGGTCGAGCATGAAAAGCCGGCGCGCGAGTCGACGCGCCTCCGGACTACGCGGCACGGCCAGCGCTGGATCGCCCCGAGCACAATCTCCCCAATTGGCGTGATCCGATCGCTCGCGTAACTCGTAATCAGGCTCGGCTTACCCGGCGTCGGGGTGGACCCCTCCGATCGACTTCGACGCCGGGCGCTCTTTCCTCGCCGCTGGTGAGTAGCGAGGATTGAGTAGTGAGTGGGAGCGAGAAAAGCTGGCCCCCCCGCGGTACGAGCTCAGCTCAACTCCGCCCTACGGATCGATCTAACTCAATCCTCAATCCTCACAACCCACAACTCACTTGGGCGCTTCCTTGGAGCACTTGGCGGAGCAGCCGTCGCCCGAGACGGCGTTGCCGTCGTCGCAATT
Organism: Myxococcales bacterium; assembly: GCA_043752365.1. Classification (GTDB taxonomy): domain Bacteria; phylum Myxococcota_A; class Polyangia; order Polyangiales; family Polyangiaceae; genus PMG-095. The sequence goes on from JAYUYU010000133.1 coordinate 3,154, forward strand.
CTCTTCCGGGCTGTCGATCACCTCGTCGCCGCAACGGGGGGCGAGGGTGCAGTCGGCCTCGCAGCCGCCGTACTCGCCGCCGTTGCTGCCGTCGTCGCACTCTTCGCCGAACAGGCTGTCGACCCGAGCGTCGCCGCACGCAGCCGGTAGCTTGCAGCCCGGTGCGCAACCTTGCTGGTTGGTGGAGTAGGGCGTGACGTTGCGACCGTCGTCGCAGGCTTCATTGGCCGGTTGCAGCTTGCCGTCGCCGCAGCGTGGGCCACGCAAGCACTTGCTGGTGCACCTGCCGGCGTCGTCGTTCAGCGTGCCATCGTCGCAGGCTTCGCCCGGCGTTTGCGTGCCGTCGCCGCAGACGGCCGTGCATTTGCTCTTGGCGTCGACGAAGCCCGTGAGCGCCAGCCGAAAGTTCGACTCACTGGTGTGCCGCTCGGCGTGAAAGAGCGCAATCTCGTAGACCTTGCCCGGCGTGAGCCCGAGCGCCCGCGAGGCAACGTCGCAGTTGGTTAGGTTATCGAACACGCCTGGCTCGCCCACTTTGCAGTCGACCGAGCCGTCCGCGTTCAGGCGAATGGTGCGCTTTTCGACGCCGTGGACGCCGCCGATGTCCAGCCCAAGCTTGCCGTTGATGAACACCCAAACGTCGTCGTCGCCCGTGAACGTCAGCAGCTCGCCGCCGTTGAACTCGAACCAGCGCCGCACCTCGGTGGTGAAGCCGTAGTTGTGGTTGTTGGTGGCGACCTCGTCGCCGGCCAGCACCCAACCGTCGGCGTCGAATGGATACAGCGCGCCGGATTCGAAGCGGTAGGCCCCGCCCGAGAGCGTGAGCACGGTCGGCACGACCTTGGTCTTGTTCACGTCGCTGGTGTCGCGATACCAAAACTCGAAAGGATCGTCGTTCGGGTGGCCCGCCAGCGGGTGATTGGCGTGCAGCAAGTCGCAGTTGTCGAAGCCGTTGGGGCAGCTCTCGTTGACGGGGTCGCAGGCGTCGCCGCCGAGCGTGATTGGCCCGAGCTTCAGCGTGCACTCGGCGTTCAGGTTGCAGGCGCCGCTGTTCACGGGCTTGCCATCCGCGTCCAGCGTCGCGTTCACGATGCCGCTGTTCAAATTGGCGCAACGCGCTTGAAAGTCGGGGTGGCGCTGCTTGGTCGTGCTGGCGCTGGGCAGCGCGATGAAGTCACGGAACGTGAACGGAATCGTCAGCGTGGGCGGCAACGCGCCCGCTTGCTGAACGCAGGCGTAGCCGGCCTCGACCTGGCAGGTCGCCGAGCAGCCATCGCCGTCGCGCTTGTTGCCGTCGTCGCACTTTTCGGCGTCGCCCTTCAACAACAGGCCGTCGCCGCAGCGCGACGAACAGCCGTCGGCGTCGCTGGGTTTGTCGCACAGCGGCTCGGCTTCGCAGCTGGGGCTGCAACCGTCGCCGATGACCTGATTTTGGTCGTCGCAGGGCTCGCCGCCTTCGATGACGCCGTCGCCGCAAACGGACTTCTTGCACGCCGCGCCGGGCGTCTCGCACACGAAGCCTGGCTCCAACGCGCAGCTAGTCGAGCAGCCGTCGTTGCTGGCGGGGGTTGCGTCGTCGTCCTCGCACTGCTCGACGCCCGCAATGATGCCGTCGCCACACTTGGCGGCTTGGCACGGCTCGTCCGATGTCGGGCACAGCCAGCCATCTTCGGGTGTGCAGCTGGCGTCGCAGCCGTCCAGCGGCTTCACGTTGCCGTCGTCGCACGTCTCGGTACCTGCCACCTCGCCGTCCCCGCACGCAACGGTGGACGTGCACGCGGCGCCCGGCGTCAGGCACGCAAAGCCCGCTTCGACAGTCATGCAGTCCGCCGCGCAGCCATCGCCCGGCGCGCTGTTGCCGTCGTCGCAGACCTCACCCAAGGCTGCGGCTTGCAACACGCCGTCACCGCAACCGCTGGTATCGCCGCCCGTGCCGCCGCTGCCTGCCTTGCCGTTGTCGCTGCCGCCCAGGTTGAGGTCGCGCGTGCCGCCGTTGCTGCTGCCAGCGGAGCTTGCCCCACCAGCGCTGTTGGTCGTGCCCCCGCCTCCCGGCTCAGCCCCGTCGAGTCCCGGATTGCCCGAGCTGCAATGGATCAGCAACAGAGCGCACGTCGACACCCATAAGCGCGCGGTTCGCATGCTCAACAGGTACAATTTTCAAGTGACATCCGTCTTGGAGCGTCAGCCCTTCTGACATGTAAAAAACACGCGTCCCCGTCCGGGGTGGTGTTGCTTACTCAGAAAATCAGCGCGATTTCGTGCTGATTCTGCGGGCTTACGCGCACCTGCACCTGCGCGCCAGGCTGGGCGCGCGGGATGGCAATCTGCGGCACGATGGCGGTAGTTTGCGTCTGGTAGGGCCCGAGCTGGGGGTGGTGCACTTCCACTACCGCTTGAATCTCGGGGTTGTAGTTCACCAGGCGCCCGGTCTGCTGCACGCTGATCAGCCGCCCCATGGCGGGGATCCCAGTCAGGGCCAACTGCTCTTTGGCGGCGAAACCATCGACCATGGCTGTGGCTTGGCCGAGCATGCCCGAGAAACGCGGCAAGACCGCGATGGCCACGACGACGAATACGGCGCCCGTGAACGCCAGCGAGATGCCGGTGATGGCGTCGACCATGAACAGCATGACGACCCCGCCCAGCACGCACAAACCGCCGATGCCGATGAAGGCGTACTTCATGGCTTTCATCATGCCGCCGGCACCGGCCAGCGCCGATTGCGCCTGACCGAAAGAGTTGCCGCGAGGCGCGCCCATCGGCATGCCGCCGGGCATCATGCCCTGCAAGCCGGGCGGCGCCCCGTAGGGCCCGGGCTGTGGAGCGCCGTACGGTTGCTGCGGAGCACCGTAGGGTTGCTGCGGAGCGCCGTACGGTTGCTGCGGGGCGCCGTGGGGTTGCGGTTGCTGCGGGGCACCGTAGGGTTGCTGCGGAGCTCCGTGGGGTTGCGGTTGCTGGGGACCGCCGGGCTGTTGCGGTGCGCCCGGGTAGCCTGGCGGATTGCCGCCGGGCGGATTGCCGTTGCCTGGACCACCGAATCCGCCTGGTTGCATTGCCGGCAAGTATCGGCCTCCCCCGGCGACGCAGCAACGCCCCAATAAGCCCCCCCACCCGGACCGCCGCAAAGCCCCAAGCTCGCGGTGGGAGCACCCCCACGCCCCATTGGGCGGTAGTGGCAACTCAGGTCCCCCCTAAATGCCCCCGGCCCGCGAGTCGTGGGAATAAATCTTTTGAGGAGGGTCGATCTTTCGGTCGTCCTAGTTGTCGTGTTGGGAGTGCATGATCACTAATTTAAATGAAATCAATGAGTTAGGGGCCATGTGTTCGGCCTCGCAAAAGCGCATGCGCGCGCTTGGTGGGGCTAGGGGTGCCGCCCACTGACGTCGACAACCTGCGCCACGAGGTGTTCGTTGTCGCCCTGCGGCGCCGCACCGCGCTCATCAAAGCAGCCGCAGCAGCCTGGCTCAATCAAGCCTGCGAGATTGTCACCCTCGCACATCGCCGAAAAGCCCACCGGCGCCGCGAGATTCAAAAAGAGGTGCCCGACAAATGAGGGAGTCTGACGGCAAGAAGGCTTCCGGGAATGCCAGTAGGTCGAAGCGATCGCTAACGAGGGGACCCCGCAACGCGATCCACATCCCACAGCAACCAGTTTGGTTGGAAGCGTTGTGAATCGTTCCCGCCCCGGCGTTTCTTTGAACGCGCTCAACTCTTCGGCAGAATCGTAGCTGGGAGGCCGCGAACGGCTTCAAAATGCCGATCGAACGTGATGAGCTCAGCACCTGTTTCGAGGGCGTGCGCTGCGATCCAGATATCGTTCGTGGGGATTGGGGTGCCGGCTTTACGGAGCGCGCCGGCGATGCGGCCGAAACGATCGGCGGTCGTGCGCGTGACTTGAACGAGATCGATCCATGGTTGGCCCAAGAAGTCGTCGAGGGTCGCGAGATTGCGATCGTAACGGTTGCCATTTCGAAAGCCGAAAAGGAGCTCCCCCACGACAACCATCGAGAATGCGATACTTTCAGAACCTCGCACGAGGTCAGCGACGGCGCTGTCGCCCTTCAGTAATTCTACGTAAGCGTTGGTGTCGAGTAGACGCTTCATTTCCACAGCTCGTCGTCGACCTGCTCTAGTGAGCGCAGCGAGCGCGAAAGCTTGTCAGCCTCCGCCCTCGACAGACTGCCCACGAAGCGGTCGACGGCGGCGCCGACGTTGCGGGGCGCGGGAGCGTCCTGAATGCCAGCGCCCAGCTTTAGGATCTTGGCGGCGGCCTTGTTGACCGAGAGCCCCTCGGCTCGAGCGAGCCGTTGAATTTCGGCGAGGACCCGCGGATCCAGGTCGCGCAAAGTAAGTTGGTTGGAGTGACTCGCCATATGCCTCATAATACGGCATGGGGTGAGGCATTCAAGGTCGGGAAAATTATCGCGTTTCCCCGCCCAGCTGGGCGGAGTCGCCACGAACGAGACTGGGCCTAAGCCTGCCGAGTTCAACAGCCCGGGCGCGTCCACACGTCAATTTGCTTGATTTGGCCGGTGCGGGCGAACAGCGCTGCGGAAACTTCGGCGGACAAGCTGTCGCCGGAGACTTCTTCGTTACCGGTTGGCTTGGTGAGCACGATGCGCAGCTTGTCGCCGAGGTGCAGCACGATGGGCACTTGGCAATACGTGAAGCCGAGCGTGCCTTCGGCGAGCGGGACAGTGATGGCCGCGCCGTCGAGGTCGAAGGTAGTTAGCTCGGCTGGCTCGCGCAAAAACTCGGAGCGGCGCAGCAGCAGCGGGCGGAAGCTGATGCGACCGCCGTGCACGGTGACGCCCAGCTCGGCGAAACGCGTCAACACTTCCTCTTTCACCTGGCCTGTCATGCCCGGTTGGCGCGCGCCCGAACCGCTGGGCGTGTGCGAGTACGGGTCGAGCGGGAAAGCGCCGTACACCGAGGGCGTCTTGTTGAAGCCGCCCAGGCCGCGGCGAATCGTGTAGTAGCGCTCGGTCAGTTGGGTCACGACTTCAGCTGGTGCGCCCTGCTCGACGGCGGCGAAGGCGCGCTCGCTGACGGCTAGCAACAGCTTGGCCACCATGTGCCAGTAAATGCTGCCCAAGCCCTCGTACGCGAACATGGTGCCGCTGCGCCCGGTGAAGCTGTGATGGTCGAAGGTGGCTTCGTAAACGTCGAGCGCTGGCCCAATTTCTCGCAGGTCGGCGTTTTGAGCGCGCAGTGCGGCTTCCAGCCGCTCGGCGCTGGCGAAGCTTTCGTGAAAGCGCACGACGCCCTGATCGTCTTCGAAGATGATGCGCTTGTCGCCCGAGGCGAGCAGCTTGCCGAGCAGCGCAGATTTGGCCAAGGCGGCTGGGCTCACGCTGTTCTTCTCCAGGAAGCGCGGCAGGCGGCGGTCGGGGTATAGCGTGTAGCTTTCTTGATCGGCGCGGTACATGCGGCTGTGCGAGAGCGCTTCCAGCATACCGATGGCTTCGCTCGGTTGCATGGCGCGCGTGCTGAGCGCCGCCACTTGGCCTTCGAGCATTTCGTACAAGTATTCGATGCGGACGCCGCCGTCGGGGTTGAAGCCGAGCAGATTGTAGGCGTGGTACAGGCCGTCGGGACGCTTGTTGGCGGCGATGGTGTGCGCGACCCAGCGGCGGGCCAAGTTCGCCAGATCCGTGAGCTGGCCACCGGTGAGCGTGCGCTTGCCCGGTAGACCGGAGTCGTAAAGCTTCGTGCGGAAGTCGGAGGCCGCTTGACCGAGGTCGTCCATCACGTGGCGGCGCGCCTGGTCGTCGAAGTGGGGCTGGGTGAGCAAGCCCTGGTGCGTTTCTAGCGCCGTCGCGGTGCGTTCGAGCCAGCTCGCGACGTCTGCGCTGAACGACAGCTCACGCGCTTGTAGTGGCGCCATCAGCTCGACCAAAACCGCCAAATAGCGCTCCAAATAGTAGGTCGTGACCATCGACAGCCCGTAGCCGACCAGCGCGTTGTTGGCGTCGTTCCACTCGGGGCGCCCGGTGTTGAGCCATAGCCCGCCGCCCGGCACTAGGTTCCCCAGCTTACCGAGCGCCGTGACCCACAGCTTTTCGAGCAGCGAGACACGGGTCAGCCCCTGAGCGTCGCCCAGCAACTTGCCGTCCGAGCCCAGCTCGCTCATGCGTGCGTCGATGTGCTTTTGCTTGTCGTGATCGAACACGATGGTGTCGCGCACGTTGGCGACGATTTCCGCGTACGGACGGATGCGGTACGGCACGTTGGCGTACGTGAACAGCTCGCGCTCTAGCAGCGTGCGCAAACGCTCCGGGTGATGGCTGCGCGATAACTCGAGAAGCTTGGTCAAATAGATAACCTGGTGGTCGCCCCAGTAGCCGATGGCCGCCCATGAGTGGTCCGGCTCTGGGACTTCCCAGTCGATGCCGTCTTGGGTAATGCGATACGGGTTGTAGCCGTCGGCGGTCGAGGCGTTCACGAACTTGACGATGATGCTCTCGACGAAGTCCGGGAACGGCACGCTCAACGCCTCCCAGTTCTGGAAGATGTCGCGCCAATTTCCCTGAAATCCGAGCAAGTTGTGACCCTGCTGGTCGCGCACGCGAATCTCGAACCGATTCCAGGGGCGGCTCGGATCGCCGTGGCGGCGACTGAAGGTGAGCGGCAAGTACTCGTAGGCCAAGCGCGTCAAGTCGGCGTCGGCGTGCGGCTCGACCAAGGCCGAGAGCTCGCTGCGCGACAGCGACTCCGGCAGCTCGCCCAGCAGTTTTTCGAACTTCTGGTACGTCCGTCGGTTCCAGCTCTTCACGAAGCGCGCAAAATCGGCGCCCGGAATGGCGTAGCCGGCCGCATAGATGCCGCCCCGCAAATCGTTGAATAGTACGTTCGCCAGGTGATGCGCGCTGGTCAGGCGATCGGCGGTGACTTGAAACCCGTCAGTCGCGGCTAGAATGCGGCGCAGGTTCTGCGTGCCGCGCTCCACGTCTTCTTGGGCCTCGGCAGCCAGCTCCGCTGGCTTGGCTAAGCGCGCTGCAAGCTCGCTGACCTGGCGTTGGGACTTCATGACGTCGAGCACGAACAGCCACGACAGCTTGGCGCCGGGTGCCAGCTCCACCGAGCTTTCCAGCAAGTAGGCGCCGCGTTTGCCGCGCACTTCGGTTTGCGCGCTTAGCGCTTCGCCGTGCTGAAAGCGCCGGTTCTGCTCGGACGACAGCAGAATTTTGGCATTGGGTAGACCATGGCTCCACACCACCGCGGCATGCAAGGATTCACGCGGTTCGGCCAGGTCGATGACTTGGGCGGTGAGAGCGTACAGGCCCAGCGTGGTGCCGGCAACGACTTCGTTCTTCTTGTAGGCGTCGAGCAGCGAGCTGAAGCCGAGCTGCATTTGCTCGTCGATGTCGGCCGCGAGCAGGTTCTGCACGCCGTCCAGAATCCGCACCTTGACCGGCGCGCTACCGGTATTTTCGAGCGTGCATTCACGCACGAAGCCGAAGCGCGCGCTGGTCTTCCACTCGTAGGCGTAGCGGACGCCCAAATCGTGATTCAGCTCTTCGAAACGCAGCTTGTTGCCGAGCACGCTCTTCTCGAGACTGCGCGTCACGTCGTACACGAAATCGGAAAGGCTACCGAACGGCTGCCACAGCCGCCGCGCTCCAGCGCGCTCGACGATTAGCGCGGTGTGCGGACCCGAGACGTCGACGCCGTCGAGCAGCTTGTCCTCGGTGGTGTACGGGAAGAGCGCAAACTTGGAGCTTTGCCGACCCGCCGTGAGCGCGCCGTTGCTGCCGACGAACAGCCAATGATCGGAGTCGCTCACCACTGTGGTCAGAAACGGCGCCAGGGCCTCGACGTGCTCGATGCGGTAGAAGGTCTCCCCACTCCGCTCGACCAGCCGACCGTCGACCGTCGGCTCACGCTTCGAAATCGGGTGGTTGCCTAGAAAAACGCCGTCCTGGCTCATGTTCAGCTGGGTGTCCGGAAGGCGTCTCTCCGATCTGGAAAACCCTGCCCAGAGACCCCCCGAAATGGGCGCCAAACCCCAAGTCCCTTCAAGCCCTTGGCCGCCGCTTGCCCGGCTGCCGAACCCGAAGCACCCCCTTTCGCCCGCAAAGTGACTTCGAGGTCGAAGTGACTTTTCAGGGCGTCGGCAAAGTGACTTCGAGGTCGAAGTGACTTTTCAGGGCGTCGGCGAAGTGACTTCGAGGTCGAAGTGACTTTTCAGGGCGTCGGCAAAGTGACTTCGAGGTCGAAGTGACTTTTGGCTCGCGGGCCCCCCCCTTTTTCCTTTTTGCCGAGGGGTGGGGGGCGGGCGTTTGGCTGAGGCGATTGCGGGTGGCCAGCTCGAGCTGGCGGAAAGCTGAGACGAGCCTAGCGGTTGGCGACGGCTTGGTCGCGGCGGCCTTCGAGGGTGAGCTCGGCCAGGCGGTCTTCCAGGGCCACGCGACGGGTCAGGCGTTGGCCTTCGACGCTGGCCGCGTCGAGCGTCGCCTTCTGGAGCTTGTCGGAAATTTCGTTCATTTTCCTGGCCAGGTTGCGGCTCAGCTCAGCGGCTTGCGGCACTTTGCGTAGGGTTACGAGCTGTGCGTTCAGCTCGTCCACGCGAGCCCGGTACATCTCGATCTGAGTCGCGATGGTGGTGAGCTTTTCGTCCAGCTCGCCTAGCTCGCGGTGCATGGTCAGCACTTGCCCGAGCTTCTGTTTCAGGTCGTCTGGCAGGTTGGGGGCGGCCTTCAGGTACAGGCCGAGCTCTGCCACGCCGCCCTCGGAGCGGACGTCCACCGTCTTTTGTATCGGCGTCGATTCCTCGATCGTCAGGTTGAGGGAGCTACCGGCCGGCACCGTGACCGGAAACAAGTAGGCGCCGCGCAGCTTTTCGAAGCCGCTGGTCGGCGCGGTCAAAGTGTAACCGACGGCGGGCAGGTGCCGTACGTAGGTCAAGGCCGGAGCGGTACCGCGATTAACGAGGGTGAGCTTGGTGGTTTTCACGCCGCGCGCTTCGGCCGTCACGATGCCGCGTTGAATCGTGACTAGCCGTTCAATTTCTTGGCGGCTACCCAGCTGCGTGTCGACGACCAGCGTGCGGTCGAGCGCGAACGGGATGAAGGCGCGGCTCTTGGCCGGGATCGGATCGCTCAAACCTTCGCCCAGGAACTGGCCGTCGGCGTAGACCGTGAAGGGGCCGGCATCGAGCATGTGGTCCGACGGATTTTCGAGCAGGGCGGCCCGGAAGGCGAACTTCTCGGAGCCCCGCGCCGAGATCGGATCGAAGTAGTAGACCGGCTTGGCAGAGACGTCGTGGCTGAGCATGCTGATGAGCGCCGACTGTCCCTTTTCGATGGTGAGCGGCGTGCCCGAGAGAAAGAAAGCGTTGCCCAGCGGCTCGTCGCCTAGCGGCTTGCCAGGCACAGCGGCGGGTTGACCGGGTTGTAGCGGCTTGGCCTCCCCTTGCACGGCCAGGATGCGCACGGCATCGCCCTGCGTGGCGCGCCCCGTGGCCACGACCTCGACTTGATCTGCGGTAAGGCCAAATTGCAGCAAGCGATCGCGGATTTGGTTGGCGCGCTTCAGCGACTCGCCCACGCGATCTTTGTCGGTGCCTAGCGCAAAGCCTTCGACGCGAATTTTTTCTTTGTTTTGCTGGGCTCGCTGCGCGACGCCGGCCAGCGAATCCGCGAGCGAGCGCGCAGGGGGGGCTTTCTTCATCGGCCGAGCTTGGGCCGAGGCAGGCGCCGCCATGCCGCCGCCCAGGCTTCTTCCGGCGCCGCTCGCAACCGGCGACGGCGGCTCGGCGTCTTCGGCCATTGCCAGCTCGTCGGGCTTGGCGTTCAAGTCGTCCAGCGACACGTTGGCCAACAGCTGCAGCTCCTTGCCGGCCACCGTGTACGGTGAGCCGCCGGTCGGTGGTGCCAGGCCCAGCACTTGCCCGTCGCTGAGCGTCTCGCGCTCGACGAAGCGCACGCTGTGCAGATCGAATCGGAACGACAGCGCTGACGTCGAGCCCACGCCAACCGAGACGCGCTCCCAATCTTCACCCGACACGTTGTCGACCACCGCCCAAGCCTCCAAATGGGCCGGTTTATTCTTGCTCAGGTTTAGCCGGTAGCTCGGCTTCCAGGCTGGGCTCTCGGTCACGTAAGAAATTTTCAAGTTGCTGGGCGTCGGCTTGGGCAGCTGAATCGCGATTTCGACTTGGTCGCCCACGCGCTCGACGGTCGGAAACGACACCGGCACTGCCTTGCCAGAGCGCGCATCGACCACCGTCAGGGACTTTAGCAAGTCGTCCAAGCGCTCGCTGGGGACACGCAGCTTCAGCTGGTCGCCGCGCAGCGCCGCGTAGCGCTCGAAATACGCGACCCCGTTCCGGTAAATCACGACCTTGCCCAGCGCTGCGTTGCTCTCGATGGGACGGGGTAGGGTCGTGGCGCACCCGCCAAGCCCCAGGGTGAGCGGAAACACGAGCAAAAAGGCGCTGAACAAGAAGGTTTGCATGATTCGTCCTTCCAGAACGAGCGACTTCGCCCGCCCTTACAGGACGCCTAGCGAACTGGAACGATCTCTTGGCCGCGCGGCTGGTGACCGAGCCGGACATCGATGCTGGGGTGGCGTTTCACCAGCCCTTCCAGCGAAGCCAGGCTGTCGGCGCTCAGCGGCTTGTCCTTCGAGAACTCGCCGGGTTCCACGCCGTGCTCCCAACCCCAAGAAGTGTGACAAGCGTCGCCTGCCATCAACACGGGGCCTTGGGGGGTGCGCGCCAAGTAGGCGGTGCTGCCCGGGGTGTGACCGGGCACGTGCAGCGCCCACAACGAGCCGTCACCAAAGACGTCGAGCACACCGGCAAAGCGCCGCTGCGGGTCGGACTTGAATTGCCACTCGGCGAGCGTGTTGTGACCCTCGAACGCGCGATCGGTGATGGGACGGGTGAAAAGGTTGAGAAAACCGTGCGAGCGCGCTTCGCCCGGGCCACTGAACAAGGGCGTGCCGCGCGGCACGTCAGGCATACCCAAAATGTGGTCCAGGTGCAGGTGCGTCAGGAACACCCCCGAGAGCGGCTGCGGCTGCCGCCCGAGCCAGGTTTTGAGATCGATGTTGACGCGCACCGTGTCCATCTTGGCAAGCTTGGCGACCACGCCGCGCACCAACGCGCGCTGCGGATCGGCCCTCAAAGCGTGCTCGACGCCGGTGTCGACGATGTAGAGGCCGCGCGTAGGGTGGCGGAGCGCGTGGAAGTAGATGGTCACCGGTTGCTCCGAAGCCTGCAGGCCGGCAGCCTTGGCGGTCGGGTGCTCGAGGTTCAGCATGCCCTCTAGCGGAACTTGCCAACTGGCAGATGCCACGCTCTCCACCTCGATCGGGCCGGGCTGCTCGACCACCGCTTCGAGCTGGCTCGAACCCAGTGGGGTGCCCCAACGCGCCTCCGCCGTTGGGTGCCCACTGGCGACGCAGCCTTGGCCGAGCAAGGTCGCGTTCAAGGCAATGCAAGCTGTTGAAATCATGTAGATTGTTCGGCTCTTCATGCTCCAAATATAGACCTGCGTAAACGCATGGTAACTGGCTAATGTCGGATGTTATCATCCGAAAATGGATGTTAGCTGGGAAGATGTACGGCTGTTCCTGGCGGTCGCTGATCACGGCAGTCTGACAGTTGCGGCGCGCCACCTGCGGATTGGACAACCCACCGTCAGCCGTCGCCTAGCCGAGCTGGAAGAGAGCCTCGGCTATGCGCTGTTTGGGCGCAGCGTCGAAGGCACGACGTTGACGAGTCAAGGCGAACGCTGGCTGGAGCCGGCGCGCCGTATGGCCGAATGGGCGGGCGAGCTGCGCAGCGCCGCCGAGCTCAGCGACTCCGCACCACGCGGCGTCGTGCGCATCACGGCTGCGCCGGGCGTGGCGTTCGAGTTTTTGGCGCCGTTCGCGCGGCTGGTGAAGGAAAAATATCCGAAGCTAGAACTGCAAGTGCTGGCTCGGGTCGAGTACGTTGACCTGTCGCGCCGCGAAGCCGACATCGCGCTGCGTTCGCGCGCGCCGACACAGCGCGATCTCACCGTGGTGCATTCGTTCACGCACATGATCGACGCTTTCGCGAGCAAAAGCTACGCCAAGAAGCTGCCGAAAAAGCCCAGCCTCAGTGACATCGACTTCATCGCTTGGGCACCGCCCTTCGAGCAATTTCCGCCCAACCCGCAACTGGCGACGCTGATCCCCAACTTTCGGCCGGTCTTCGCCTCGGACGACTTCATCGTGCAAATTCGCGCCGCGCAGGCAGGAGTGGGGGCGGTCGTCATGCAGAAGGTGCGGCATCGTTTCAACCGCGATAGCGACCTGGTACCGCTGGGCCTCGAGCTGGGACCTCACGGCAAGTACGGCTTCCACGTCGTGTGCGCCAAGTCCGCCCTCGGCGTCGCCCGCGTTCGCGCCGTGGCCGAGCTGCTCAAAGCAGAGCTGCTCTATGCCGAGGAACTTTCGAATGAAGCGTACGGTCCCGCGGCGTGAGCCGCAGAGCGCGAGCGAGATTTCCTCCCGCTTCCCCGCCTCCCTGTGATCATTGGTCTCATTTGTCAGCCGCCCGCGGGCGTGCTCACCAGCTGAAATGAGAAGATTGATGAGCCGCTTCGGGGCCTGGTGACTTTGGCGCGGGGTGATACAGTCCGCAGCGCCCTTTCCCCCCGCGCCATGACCAAGCTCTCCGTCAACGTCAACAAGGTCGCCACGCTGCGCAACACGCGCAGCTTGGAAATTCCGAGTCTGGTGAAGCTGTCGCGCCTCGCGCTGGAAGCGGGTGCCCACGGCATTACGGTGCACCCCCGGCCCGATCAGCGTCACATTCGTCCTGGCGACGTGACCGAGCTGGCAGAGCTGCTGAAGGCTCACCCAACAGCCGAATACAACATCGAGGGCAACCCGTTCCACGGCCTGGTGGGGCATTGTGAGCGCGTTCGCCCGACGCAGGCGACGCTGGTTCCGGACGCGCGCGAAGCCTTCACCTCGAATCACGGTTGGAATTTGGCCGAGCTTGACGCGGCTGCGCGCGCTGCGCTGGCCCGCAGCGTGAGTGAGCTGAAGGCGCTCGGGTGCCGCGTGAGCTTGTTCCTCGACCCCGTCGCCGAAATCATGCCGCTAGCGCGCGAGTTGGGCGCCGATCGGGTCGAGCTTTATACTGAGCCGTACGCGGCGGCCGCGGCGTCGGGTCACGCCTCCGAGTCGATCGCCGCCTACGCACGCTCGGCCGCGGCAGCCCGCGCAGCAGGCCTGGGCGTCAACGCGGGGCACGACTTGAATTTGGAGAATTTGGCTGCCTTCGTGCAGGGTGCAGGCCCGATCGACGAAGTGTCGATCGGCCACGCCTTGGTCGCCGACGCCTTGGAGCTTGGCATGGCGGAAGCCGTGCGGCGCTACCTTGCGCTCTGCGGGCCCCCCGAAGAGCCGTGACAACGCGCGCACCGCTTTAGCTACCTTGCGCGTTCCTCTTGGCCAAAATGCGTTGGGCGACGGCGACCAGCTGCTCGGCGCGGCAAGGCTTGACCAGCCAGCCGACGGCGCCGGCGTTCTTGGCCTGCTCCAACGCGGGTGCGCTGACCTCGGTCGTCATGAACACGGCGGGCGGCAGGTGGGGCGAAGCGTCTTTGCGCATCCAGTCGAGCACCCCGAAGCCGCTCAGCCCGGGCATGTTCAAGTCGATGATCACCAGGCACAAATCCGTTGTCTCTTTCAGCATGGCGATGCCACGGAAGCCGTCGCTGGCCGTCAGGACAGTGAAGCCGGCTGGCTCCAGCGCGTCGACGACCGAGCGCCGCACCAACTCGGCGTCGTCGATGATTAGCACTTTGGGCAGCGTCACAGCGGGGCTCCACTTTGGCCGGGATCGGCGCGT
>JAYUYU010000134.1:0-7261 GCA_043752365.1 Myxococcales bacterium
GTGCGGAGCGATGAATACGCCGTCCTGCCAGGCTGCTCGATCCACTCCATTCTGCGCGCGCTGACCCGCATCGGGGTTGTCCCCCAAGTAGGTGATAACCTCGTTGTCCTTGTTCAGGATGGTGACCCGACCGCCCAGCTCCGGTACCACCAAGTCGTTGCCCAGCTGGTGGACGCCGCAGGGCCGGCGAAAGCCACCTACAGCTTTCAAAAACTGCCCATCGAGGTCGAAGAACTGCAGCCTGCCGTTCTCACGATCGGCGACCAGCACCAGCGGCGTCGGCCCGCGGGTATCGATCCAGATGCCGTGTGGCGTACGGAATTGGCCGTTTTCTCCGCCATCACCGCCCCACGAGCGCACGTAGCTGCCTGCTGCATCGTACTGATGCACCCAGCTCTTGCCGTAGCCGTCGGCGACGTAGACGTTGCCATTGGGCGCGACTGCAACGCCTGTGGGCTGGTAGTTGGCGGGGGCGTCGTAGACACCAGCGGCCGCCGGGAAAGGTAGCGTCGACACCACGGTACCGTCGAGCTTCGCCTTGATGACCTCGTGGCGCCCGGTGTGCGTAAGGTAGATGAGCTCGTCGCCTCCGCAGGCCCGCGTGATCGTCATCCCGTGAAGGCCGTTGGCAAATTCTTGACCCCAAGCGCCCAGGTAGCGACCGTCGGTATCGAACATCAACACGGCTTGCGTCGTGTCGGTATTCAAGTAGATGCGCTCGGTTTCGTCGATCACGATGCCGCCGTGCGTGTTGCCGTAGTCGGTGCTGCCCGGTAGAGTCCCCCAGCTCTTTACCCACTCGTAGCGGTGCGAGCCCGCACCCAGCACCCCCGGAGCCTGTGCCCGCGCATTCGGCCATGGACTCAGCGCAGCAGAGGCACCCAAGCCCGCGGCCCCGGTCAAGATTTGGCGTCGATTGAGGCGGCTCAAAACTGGCTCCTTCCAGCGGTTTCGCCCCAAAACACGAAACTATGCTCGGGCGTTACCGCAGCTGCGCTACGAAAAGACATACTGAGCGCGCTAGCCCTCAAGCCGGGTGGCATGGCTTCAGCGAAGCGCGGTGGCGTTCCCCAACAGGTGACGCCGTCGTCCAACGTGATCGCGCAGGCGTACCGCCCGCCGACCGCGAGCGCTTTCGCGACCAAGCCCGTTGGCGGGGTTTGTACGGGACCGGGCTCGTCACCCCAGCAGCGGACCTCGCCGCCGAGCGTGATCGCGCAGCCGAAGCGCGGACCGGCGGTCGGGTCTGAAAGCTGGCTACTGAGGGCGATTCTGGTGGCCCTGAGCTCTGGCGGCGGCGGCGCTGGGCGCGGGCCCCAGCATCGGACGGAATCGTCCGCGTTTACGGCGCAGGTCATGGCGCCGGAGGCGGCGATCGATTTGGCCATGACGCCGACGGGCACGGCATGGGCGGGGTCACCCCAGCAAGTGACTTCGCCTTCACCGCTACGCGCGCAGGCATGCGCGTCGCCGGCACTGAGCTCCACGACGTCGGGTAGAACAGGCGCCGCGGCGAGCGCCTCGCGCCCCCAGCACGTCACCACCGAGCCTGCTTGCGGCTCGAGCAGGACGGCGCACGCGAACTCTCGGCCTACCGCCAACGCCCGCGCGCGCAGCCCTGCTGGCGCAACATCGCGCGACCCTCCGTTGAAAGCGGGCCCACAGCGCCCCCCACACTTGACCGCTTGCTGGGCGTCGACGACGCAGCTCGCAAACGGACCGACCGCCACGACAAGCTCGGCGGCCTGTGTACCGCCACCGCCGGCTGCGGAGCCGCCACCGCCTGCAGAGCCCCCTAAGCTGGCTCCGCCCGCTCCGGCAGGCTCCGCGCCTCCGCCGCTGGTCGTCGCTCCGCCCAGCTGCGCTGGCATTCCACCGCTACCGCTGGTCGTCGGAGCCGCTTCATTCGCGCGACAACCCAGCATGATTCCGAGCAGCCCCAGCAACGCTGCCAAGCGGTGGTGCGGCGAGGTCGGACGCTGAGTCGCCGCTGGCTGCGACAGCGCCGTGGTCCAACCGACCCGCTGCAGTGGTCTTTGCCTGGGTCTGTTCATGACGGCGACGCCCGCGCTGTCTTGAGTATCACCCGCACCAGCTGACGGGGATGACTCGGGTCCCAATGTCATGTCTGCCGTCCCAACGGCGGAGCTCGTGGTCGCCCGCGCGTTTGGCTGAGTTACTCGATGGGGCTCAGTTGGCTGCCTGGAATGACAGCAGGCGACTCAGCTCCGGACTGGCCTGGCTTGAGCCAGCCCACAGAGAGATTGCTACCTCCGAGCCCTTGCTTCATTACGGCCTCGACGCGGTAGCGCTGCCCGGCCTGCAACGTAACGAGGGCCGACTCTTGCGAAGCATATTTGCTCCAATCGTCGGGCTCCGTCCAGCGTTCGACCCCAAGCAACGAAGCGATGCGGACCTCGTTGTCGAGAGTCTCGTCGGTGCTGAGCCACAGCTCGCAGTTATCGTCGCAGGCGATCCAGAAACGATACTTTCCGTCGAGCGGGGCCGTGATGTAGCCCTGCAAACGGACCGCGTACTCCTCGTCGGCGCTGGGCGGCGCCCGGAAGACATCCAGCGACCTGGCTTCGGTGGGCGCGGCGTCCCAAGGAAAATCACCCATGCCGGAGCCTGGAACGTCGCTCCAACGCTCGTAGGTGATGGCCCCGGCACCGGTCGGCAACGGCTCGACGACGACGTGGCCGGTCTCACCTCCATCGGCGGCTCCGCCCAGGCTCGGCGCGCCGCTCTGCGCGCCTACGCTGCTCCCAGAGAGGCCCCCGCTGCCGCTGCCGCCGTCGAATCGGCCGCCCGCGCCAGCGCTGGCTCCAACAGCAGCTCCGGCGCCCGCTTGCGGCGCGGAGCCTGCCTGTGCCGCAGCGCCGGCGGTGGCATCAACGCCCTGTCCTCCACCGCCAACCGACCCCAACAGCCCGACATCGTATACCGAGCACGACATGCCAACAGCGAAGAGCACCAAGCACGCAGCGTTGCGAACGACCATTTCTTGCAAGACCCGTAAACCCCACAACTTAGCACCGAAGGCGCCGGCAGCCAGCGTTCCTCAAAAAGCGGGCTAATCGCTCATGTAGTGAATTGGTGCAAGCAGCGGGTGCGTCGCGCTTACGACAGTACCGACTTCACGACTTCACAACGCCCGCCTGGCCGGCTGGGCCGCGTGCGCCAGCTGTCAGTTAGCAAGCGCGCCAGCGCGCCGCAGCACCCACAGGAGTTGTCCACTGTTTCGGGAAGGTGACGCAACCGAGAGCGTTGCCGCAGCGGCTTCAAGCTTCGATGCTGGTCAAGCCTTCGGTAGCGCGCGCCTGATGTGCCGCGCTTTGCTCGCCGAACTCGGTGAGGTTGCAGCCAACCGCGTTCAGCAATGACAGCACGAGCTTGTTGGTGTTCTCACCCGGTGCGCTCACGTGGACGCCCTGCTTCAGCTCGCCGGAGGCACTGCCGGCCAACATGATCGGCAGGTCTTTCTGCGAATGGCTGCGCCCCTCGGCGCACTCGGAAGTCGCGAGAATGGCGCAGCTGTCCAGCAAGCTAGTTTGGCCTTCTTTCACCGCGTCGAGCGTCGACACCAGCGTCCCGAAGTGTCCCATGTTTTGCAGAATGCTCTGGTGCACGAGCGGCTGGTCGCCCGGCTCGTCGTGCGTGAGCTGGTGTTGATCTTGATCGAAGCCGTCGATGGGGTAACGCGTAAGAGCCACGGAGCCCGTGAGCTGCAGAGCGAAGACGCGCGTCAGGTCGCAGGCCAGCGCCATCGCCAGTAACTCACTCATGACTTGCATGCGAGGGCCCAGCAGCTCTTGCCCCGCCGCGTTTCGATCTTCTGCCTGCGCCGGCAGCACGGGCTTGCTGCAGCTTGCGGTTTGCAAAGTCGGCTCGGCCTCCAGCCGTTTTTCGAGCGCGCGCAGGTGCGTGAAGTGCTCGTCCAGCCGCAGCTGATCTTGAGCGCCAACGCTGCCTTTGAGGGAGCTCAGATCGGCCAGCACGGTGTCCAGCACGCTGCGACGCACCGCCAACGTGTGATCGACCACGGGCGTCGCACCAGGCGTCTGTTCAATTGGGGAGCAATGAACGCCAGCCTGGAAACGGGGCTGGTGGTAGCGCTGCTGGCGATCGAGTACGTACCCAACGGGCGTTCCTTCCGACGCGCGGACGTCGGCGGCCGCTTGGGCGCGCGCATGGCTTGGGGTCGGCGCTTTGCGCCGTACGTCGCTGCAAGCGTGGAGGTAATGCCCGCAGCGCACGAGCTGCGTCTGATTCCGGACGGCGCGGTCGGTCACAGCGCGCACGCTTGGGTTGGCGTCAGTCTGGGGCTGGAGCTGCGGCTAGAATGAGCGCCGCCACCGTTCGGTTCGGCCTACCCGGAGCTTGCTGGCAAGCTTGCGCCGCGCTCTTCGCGCTCGGCTGCACCGACCCGGCGTTGTCGTTCGGCAACAACTCCGACTATTACTTCTGGAGCGATCACGAGTCCGCTGATTTCGCCGACTGGACCGATCAGGGAGAAAACGGCGGATTTTTGGCGTTCAACGGCTCACGCGTCGACGTCGAGGCCGGGCGCGCACGCAGCGGTGAGTTCGCGCTTCACGTCAGGGGAGCAAGCGCCGAGGTCGACTGGACGACGGGCATGGTGGCGCGCAACCGGCCGCTACCGAACGAGGCCTACTACAGCGCGTGGTTCTACCTTCCCGAAGCCATCGCCCCTCGCAATTTTTGGATCCTGTTCTTGTTCCGCAGTCGCCCCGAGCCTAGCGGTGACGTCCCTTTCCAGAACGAGCTGAGCTTGTTCATGGCGCGCAACGTCACAGGCGACCTGCGGTTCTACCTAGAAACGCATGCAGGTGAGCTACAGGCTCCGGTCCGGGATGCCCCAGTCCCGTTGCAGCGCTGGTTTCAGCTCGAAGCGTTTCAGCGGGTCGCGGCCGACGCGAGCGGCCGCTGCAGCATCTGGCTCGACGACGTCCAGCTTTACGACTACTCGGGCCCCACTGCCGCGACGCCGCACGTCGAGTGGATGCTCGGCGTGGTGGTGGACAAACTCGATTCGCCCGCCGTCGACCTCTACATTGACGACGCCGCAATCACGCGCCACAGGTTGGGCAACGCAGCGGCGCCTTTCGTCCGGGAATGAAGCGTACCTAAAGCCGAGACGACCTAGCGCAGGTGGAGGATTTGCACTGCAGCGGGTTTGGGCCGGGTGGCCACGGTGTCGGCCAGCGGCGCGAGGTTGCCGTCGTCCGCGATGGCGAAGACGCTCAAATTGTTACTGTCCTGATTGGCTACGACCAGAAATCTTCCGTTCGGGTCTACCTCGAAATCGCGCGGAGTGAGGCCACGGGTCGGCTCGTGCTCGACGAGGCGAAGGCCGCCGCCCGCTTGGTCGACGGCGAACACGACGATGCTGTCATGGCCACGGTTCGAGGCAAAGACGAAGCGTCCGTCTGGCGAGACCTCGACGTGAGCCCCGACGCTCTCCTCGGCATAATTGTCGGGCAGCGCGCTAACGCTTGCCACTGGGCTCAGCGTGCCGTTTGCGGACAGCTGGTAGGACGTAACGCTGCTGTCTTGCTCGTTGATGACGAACGCTAGCTTGCCGTCTGGGTGAACGGCGATGTGACGCGGACGAGCGCCCGTAGAGCTGGGGGCGCTCGCCGGCTCGTTGTTCGACAACACCCCGTCGATTCCGAGGAGTAGCTGTGCAACGCTGTCGCTGCCGGGTGTCGGCACGAGCACGTAGCCGCCAGTCTTGTCGTACGCAACCGAGTGGGCCATCGAGTTTTCTCCCAGATCGAGAGAGTGAGCTACGGCGCCGACGCTACAGTCGTCGGCAAGCGGATACACCACGGCGCGGCCACCGCCGTAGCTCGCGCCGATCACGAACTTGCCGCTCGGAGCAATGGCAAGATGAGCGAGGCCAGGGCCGGGTTGATGGTTCAGCGTGGTTAGTGAGCCATCAGCCGCGATGCGGAGCGCGGTGACGCCGCCTCCATCCGCCTCGTTGGCGGCGTACAAGCACTTTCCCTGCGGATCGAGCGCTAGATACGCGGGATCTGCTCCGGCCGCCACGCCGCTGGCGCGCTCAGTGAGCTGCCCAGTCGTCACGTCCAGATCGTACGAAACCACGAGCTCGGAATCATAGCCACCTACGAAGACGACGAGCTTGCCCGGCACCGCTGCGGCGCCGCCCGCCGCCTGGCCACCGCTAGTTAGCTGTCCACCGGCGGTGCTGGCCCCTGCCATGCCGCCAACAGCAGCCGCACCACCGAGAGCAGCTCCGGCCATGCCGGCCTCCTCGCTGGCGCCCGTGCCGCCGTTCACGGCTCCTCCGCTATCCGCCGCGCCTTTCCCGCCGCTCGCCAGCGTGTCCTTGACGACGGGCTGACAAGCAACCGTAAAAAGCAGACACGTAGCCGCGCCAAACCGCTCAAACGTCGTACTCCAAAGCGCGGGCATCTGCTGTGAGTGCAGACACGGTCGCTAGCGGGCCAATAAATCGACCTAGAGGCGGGCGGAAAGCTCAGTCACCGCAACGAGCCAGCGTTTCCGGCCCGGCGGGGCCACCTTTCGCCTGCAAGGTGCAGACCTGGGTGTCCCCGTCGCACAACAAGTCAGCGCCGGGCGTCTTGCCCCCCAACCAATCCGCGCCAAAAGAGCTGCAGGTTCCGTCGAGGTCGTTCTGGTACGAGGTGCCATCGGGGCAGGTCAGCCGATAGCTGGTCAGACTCAGATTCTGGAATAGGTACACTTGACCCGAAACATCGATAGCCACCTCGCCCACACCAAGAATTTTGGCGGTGTAACAGGGCCGACCGTCAGAGCCCACCAGCCGATGATCCATGATTGGCACGTGTATTTCGCCTGGGTCGAGGCTGGCAACCGTGCCCTCGAAGTCAAAGAGTGAACCGCCCGCGTAGCTACACGAGGAGCGTTGCTCGTCGAAGGTGGCAATGCCGTTCCCCGGTGCGCAGCTGCTTGCTTTGGCGACAGCTTTTTTCCAGCAGTTGTCGGAGGTCAGCCATTCACAACTCATGGGCAGAGGAGCGCGACTTGGCGCGGGGACCTCACCGATGTCCCAGGCGTCCGCCGACCCGTCGCCCGGATCGGCTTCGGCAGAACAACTCTTCGAGCCGGCGCCCATCAGGAAGGGAGCCAAAAGCGGCAACAAGGCAAGTCGGCGGGCTAGCATCCTCGCTATCGCCGGATCCCAGGCGTTCTGATCACAATCGAGGAAACTACCTAGCCTCCCTCACGC
>JAYUYU010000135.1:0-2809 GCA_043752365.1 Myxococcales bacterium
GCTCACCCGTACGCGGGTGTTCAAGTCGACGCCATCAGCATTGATGGCCAGAAATCCGACATCTGCACGCTTCGATCAAGCACGTGCACTGCACGCAACCAATTCAGCTCAAAGGACTGCAAATCAGGGGGACCGGTGACAACAGTCTGTGCGGCTCCGCTCCTCCGAAGGATGCGAAGTGCGACCAAGTTGGGTATCCGGTGCGCGGACCCCGTTCTTCCGGTTGAGATCGTGAGTCGTCAGACTTCGGGGCATGACGACGACCGACGAGAAGTGGATTGAGCGCGTTCGGCAGTGGAAAGAGAGCGGGAAGACGGCTGATGAGTTTGCGGCGGGCCAGTCGTTCAAGGCGTCGACGCTGAAGTGGCGAGCTGCTGGGCTGCGCCGAAGTGCCGAGGGTGGCGATCGACATGACGAAGGGCCAGCGCCGATTCGCATGGCGCGCGTCGTATCGCGGGGACGCAGCGACGCAGGGCTAGGCACTGGCGGCGTGATCATTGAGGTGTCCGGCGTGCGTATCGCGCTCGCCCGGGGTTTCGACGCCAAACTTCTGATTGAGGTCGTGCGTGTACTCGGGGCGGCGCGATGATCCCCAGCGGTGTGCAGGTGTTCGTGGCGCTCGAGCCGATCGATATGCGCTGGTCGTTCGATAGGCTCGCGGGCGCCGCGCTCGAGCGCATCGGCTACGACGCGCGCAGCGGCGCGCTGTTCATCTATTTCGGCAAGCGTCGGGACGCTGTCAAGGTCCTGTTCTTTGACGGGTCCGGCATGTGCGTTTTCTACAAACGCCTCGATTCTGGCGTGTTTCGCTTACCGGAGACGCGCGCGCTCGATGCACGGCACGTCGAGCTCGACGAGGGATTGCTCGATGCGCTGCTCGATGGCGTCGACCTCGGCGAGGCTCCGAAATCGGCGCGGCGCGCGCGTGCGCGCGTGCACTGAGCGCGCCGCTGCTTTCTAGGCTCGACAAGCCCGCTAGTCTTCCGGTACAGCGATGCTGCGTGAGTGTCGTCGACCCAGAGCCTTCTCAAACGCGCGTGCAGGAGCTCGAGGCTCTCGTGGCTCGCATGCGAGGTGAGCTTGCTGCCACCAGCGAGCAGCTCGCTGGCGTACTGGGGGAGCGCGACAATCTGCGGCGCGCGTATCGGCAGCTGATGGAGCAGTTCGAGCTGCTCAGGCGGCGCATATTTATCGCTAAGGCAGAGCGCGTCGACGCGACGCAGCTGGAGTTCGAGTTCGAGAAGACCAAGCAGAAGCTCGATGCGCTCGCTCGAAAGTTGGACAGCGAGACCGCCGCTGACGCGGAGGTCGACCCAGGTGCGGTCGGCTCGCGCCCGTCCGGCAAGCCGCCCGCTAAGGCAAAATCTCCGCCCAAAGGCCGAAGAAATCTGGCCGACGCCGATCATCTGCCGCAGCGCCGCATCGAGATTCGGGACCCCAAGCTCGAAGCGAGTGGGGCCGCCTTCATCGACTGGGAGCTGAGCTACAAGCTCGGTTATCAGCGACCAGCAGAAGTGCGCGTCGTCATCGCGCGCGCCAAGTACAAGGTTCCCAAGGTCGACGGCGAGCCGCTGCCCGACGACGCGACCGTGCTCGAGCAGGACGGCCCGCGCTTCACCATCGTGACCGCGCCGCTGCCGCCGCTCCTCATCCGCCGTGGGCTGCTCGCGCCCAGCATGCTCGCGCGCATCATTGTGCAGAAGTTCCGCTTCGGCATGCCCTACTTCCGGCAAGAGGAGCTGCTCGAGGCCGATGGTATCGCGCTCGACCGCGGCACCATGAGCCGCTCTAGCGAAGAGGTAGGCGCGTGTCTCGGCGCCATCGTATCGGCCTGTGCCGACGACGCTAGAAAGCACGCCTTCTGCCTCTCGACGGACGCCACCGGAATCGCGATCCGCCCGGAGCCACTTCCAGACGGCAGGCGCCAGCCATGCCGAAAAGGCCACTTCTTCGTCGTTTTGGCCGACAAGAAACACATCTTCTTCGAGTTTCAGGCCAAGCACACCAGCGCTGTCGTCTGCGAAATGTTCCGGGGCTTCTCCGGATACATCCAGGCCGACGCTCACGCCATCTACGACGCGCTGTTCCGCGGCGATGCTGTCGACGACGGCGCCGAGCCGCCTGCTGAAGTGGCCTGCTGGAGCCACGTCAGGCGACGCTTCTGGGAAGCCGCCGTCTCCGGCTTCGCCGTCGGCCGCGAAGGGCTTCTGCGGATTCGCAAGCTCTACCAGCTCGACCAAGCCTGGAGCGACCTGCCGCCCGCCGCGCGACTCCAAAAGCGCAAGACCGTGCTCGCGCCCCTCGTCGGCGAGTTCTTCGAGTGGGTCCGTGCTCAAGACGACCCGTCGACCCAAGTGCGCAGCCTCGTCAAGAAAGCCCTCGGCTATGCCGGCCGACAGGAGTGCGCTCTCAGTCGCTTCCTCGACGACGGCAGGCTCCGCATGGACAACAACCTGAGCGAAAATGCGCTCAGGACCATCGCCACAGGCAGAAAAGCTTATCTTTTCTTCGGCTCCGACGACACCGCCGAGGCCGCCGCCAACCTCTACTCCCTCATCGCCAGCTGCAAGCTCCACGGCCTCGACCCCGAGCACTACCTCGCCGAGATGATCCGCGTCATGCCCTACTGGCCGCGTGATCGGTTTCTCGAGCTCGCGCCCGCCTACTGGGCCCAGACCCGTGCGCGCATCGACCCGCTCGAACTCGAAGCGGAGCTGGGCTTCGTCACCGTGCCGCCCGTTGCGGACCCGGCACAGCAGTCGCTGGCGGGCTGAAGTCGCGCGTTCCGTCACCCAGCGACTATCGCGTC
>JAYUYU010000136.1:0-16971 GCA_043752365.1 Myxococcales bacterium
GAAGACCGGTTTCTACGATCAAAGCCACTTCACCAAGAAGTTCCGAATTGCAACTGGCCTAACCCCGAGCGAGTTCCTCAAGCGCTTTCGTTGACCGTCGGTTGCGATTCCGCTTCTCGAAAACCACGAGCCAGGCCCTGAGCCTCCCAACCCATCAAGGCGCTGGTGCGCGGGCGGACGACGAACTGCCGCGTGGTGAAAAGCTCACCGAACGTGGGTGTCGCCGAGCGCAGGGTCAAAGCGATCGTGTCCTGAAAGTCGGCCAGTACGTCGGCGCGCGTTGCCTCGTCGAATAGCGGAAACAGCTCCATGGTCTTGCTGGCGTTCGCGAAGTTCCTAGCGCCAAGGTACTCGTTCATGAACGCGCGCAAGCCGGTCAAGCCGGCCGGGCTCGCCAGGATCCGCTCCACGTGGTTGCGGATCTGCTCGGGCGTTTGCAGTGCGTCCGCCAAAGCCGCGCTTCTGAGCTCAACGTCGGGCGGCGCATTCGTGAGCGTGAAGGCCACTCCGCGGAGCCCAGGGAGCGAACGGGCGGCGGAGCCAGCGCTCGTTCAGACGGCGCAGCGCTTCACGCAGCCTCCCTTGGTGACTCCCGCTGAAGCTCACGCGCCAGCCAACGCGGAACCAGGGGCGGACGTGGATGGCGCGGGACCCTCAGCGACGACGCGTGCTGCGCCGCTCACTCCCGTCCGCGCGGCGCCCTCGGTTCCCCGTCCGTCGGCCGCGACCTCCGATCAGCTGCTGGAAGAGGCTCGCCTGCTGGGCGAGGCGCAGCAGCATTTGGGGGCGGCTCGCGGAGCACGGGCGCTACAAATACTCGCTGAATACGAGCAGTGCTTCGCCGGCGGTGGGCTGCGAGCCGAAGCCGATAGCGCCCGCGTGTTTGCGCTTTGCCAGAGCGGTCGCCGCGCCGACGCGCGAAAAGCCGCGGAGCGCTTCCTGCGGCAGTACCCGTTCTCCCCCGTGGCGAATCGCGTTCGCGAAGCGTGTCGACCCTAGCGGGGCAGGCGCTGCACTCGGCTCCGCCCGGACGCCACCTTGATCTTGCTACGCGGATAGCTCAGGCAACGGTCCCGTCGTCGGCACGACCTGCTCGGGACCGCCAAACGTCTGGAGCGGGGCGCCCATCCCCTGCGCGACTGACAAGAAAAGATCGGCGAGGGACTGGTTGCGTCCAGCGCCGTTGGTGTGGTCCATAGCGATCTTGCAGCCGTAGCGCAGGTAGCGGCCGCCCGTCTTGAGGGCGCCGCCCCAGTCTCCCACCACGATGGCCGGGACTCGGTAGTTCGTGGCGTGATGGGTGAACACCGCACCGGAATCGCCCTCCATGGGGGCCATGCCTGAGTCACAGCTGTAGACCGAGACCAACTTGTCGCCGAGCGCCTGGTGCATTTGGGCGATCAGAGACATGTGGAACGTTTGAATCTGTCCAGCCTGCCTCGAATAGTCGTGGGTGAAACTGTGACCGTCAAAGAGCGGATCGCCGGTGGTCGCGGTGTAGGCAGGCATGTCCTCGTGACCGCCTCCCGTCCCGATCGCGATCCCGCCCACCCGGGAGATGCCACATTGAAAGGCGAGTGTCAGAGCTTGGGTCATCGACGTCGCCATCTCCTCGGGGCTACCGGATGCAAGCACGGGGGCGGTGCCACAGCTGAGCCCGGCGCGCGCGGCCTGCTGCGCTTCGAATTGCTCGACGAGCCGCAGGTAGTCCTCAAGGCCACGTCGCTCCTCCGGCGCCAGGCGACTTTCGACTCGTTTGATGTCCAGGCGCAAGCTGTCCATCACCGGCTTGGGCGAGGGAGCCTTGCCCCCGTCGCTCGCCCCACCCCCAAACAGTTCCCGCAGAAGCAGCGGTACGGAAGTCGTATGGGGCACTGGGCTCCCAGGACCTGCCGCGAAGGAATCGACAGTGCGTTCGAGCTTCAGGCGAATGGACTCTTCGTTGTAGCCAACCAGGATCGAGCTCATCGCGTTCTGCTTGCCGACGAGTTGCGCAATGGCTTGATCGATGGAGGGGCCACCGGGGGTCCCGCCGCCCGGCGTGCAGGTCGTAGCCTGAAACATCGAGCCGTGCGCGCTGGCCCCCGGCGTCTGGTTGTTGAGTCCGTCGACGATCGCGACCTTGCTCCGCAACGCCGAAAGCGGCGCCAGCTTCTTGGGCCAGGTAAACGACGTGTTGCCGCTGAGCTCCGGAGCTCCGCCAACGCCGGATTCTCCTTCGCCCTTGAGCTCCGGTGGAATCAAGCCCCAGCCCGTCTGACCCTGCTGGATCTGGATCGAACCGCCGATGAACCAAAAGACGACCAGCTTGTCCGAGGCGGGCTGTTGCCCGTAGGCGCGCGAAACCAGCCGATCGACGATAGCAGGCAGGGCAGCCCCGCCCGCAGTGAGGCCCAGCGCAGAGAGGAAGTGGCGGCGATGGAGTCGATTCATGATGGTTCCCTGACGCTCACGGGGTTCTGCGAAGTAGGAGAGAGGGCGACGAAAGCAGCGACGCCACCAGAGCCGGGTAGCTGCCGCCGGCGTCTTGAAAGGCTTGATTGGCTTTTTCCAACGTGCAGCCGTCACCAGCTGCGGGTGGGCGACCCATCCAGTACTGGAACGAGTGCGCCACGAAGCAGCGCGAAACGAGCGGCGACTCGGACAGGCGCCGACCCAGCTCGCGCGCGCCTTGATGCACACCGATCAAACCAGGCTCCGTAGCGCCGATGATCTCCCAGCTGGCATCCACCGGTTTGCCCTCTTCCTCGGTTCGGGCGCGCCCCACGTGGTCGTACTCTTCGAAGGCGAACCCGATCGGGTCCATCAGGCTGTGGCAGCCGGCGCAGCCTGGGTCCGCGCGATGCTGAGTGAGCGCGTCCCGGAGCACCGGGAATTGTTTGATGTCGAGCGGAGGGATGTTGCCAATCGGCAGGCCGGGCAGGCCCTGACAAAGCATGCTCTCACGCACGAAGCGACCTCGCCGAATCGGATCGTTGTGCTCCGGCTGCGAGAAACCGCCCAGCCAAGAGGGCTGCGTCATCATGCCGGCTCGCCCCGGCACGTCCGACTTCACGCGATTGAAGAAGTCACCGACGAGACCATAGTTCTCTTTCGTGTTCGACTCGACATAGATGGTGGTGCCCGTGAAGAGCGCCGGGAAGAGTCCTCCATTGGCCGTGGTCCTGAGGATCTCGCTCACCAGGCGCTTCGTGTCCTCGAGCATGGCCCACGAGCGGTACCACCCGTAGAGCATGCTGCTCTTGTCGACGCGCTCCACCTTGTCGTAGCGAAAGTACTCCTGGAAGAAGCGCTCAGTGGGAGACGGGTAGAAGATAGGTGCGGTCTGATCCGGGTTCCGCTTCGCACCGCCTTGATCGCCGATCAGCCGGCGCGCTTGCGCGGCGATGTCCGACTCTGTCTGGAGTCCCCCGCTTTCGGCCGCCGCCAAGAGCTCCGGATCGGGGGGGCCGTCGGTCAGACTGTACGAAAGCGCCGAGGCGACAGCATGCGGATCCATCGGGCCAGTGGCTCCCGCTGCCCCGGCTTCCAAGCGGAAATTGACCTCGGGAGCCATCAAGATCGACTGGAGCGCTTGGGCGACCGCCTCAGCGTCGGCGATGCCCGCTGCCTTCTGGGCCGTCGCAACGCTGGCGTATTGTTGAACCTCGCCCTGGGTCAACGGGCGGCGGTAGGCAAGCTTGCCCGCCTTCGCCATCAGCGCGGAAACGCAGCCTGCAAAGTCAGCGCTTCCCACGCAGACTTCCCCACCCGCCTCGGCGGTCAGCCGGCGGCCGACCTCACCGCTGGCAGCCATGAGATCCCTAAACGACGGCTCGTCGAGCCCATACGAAATGGTGCGCGTGCTGAAGCGATCGCCTGCGGCGACGGTCCCAAACGGCAAGACCGTCCCCTCGAGCGGGTTGTCGCTGGCTCGGGCCGCGAGTCCCCGATAGAACTCGCGCAGCGTGGCTTGCAGTTGAAGTCGAGTCAGCCTCCACATTCGCGACGGCGCGGACGCGTCTGCTCCTGGCACGCAAGTGAAGTTAGCGTCGGGTGGCAGGTTGAGATCAGGCGTGGCCGCTTCCGGAATGGTCGCGTCGGCGGGTAATCCGCCCCCGCCCGGGACCGAGCCGCCCGGGACCGAGCCGCCCGTTCCGGCGAAGCTCGAGCCCCCGGTTCCCTGCCCGGTTCCGACGCCGAAGGCCCCCAAACCACCGGCCCCATCCGAGCCCGGCGAGCCCATCATCCCCGTGCACCCGGCAACCAGAGGCAACGCCATAAAGCCCAAGTAGCGGACTGCTCGGCGGTCTGAGGAGAGCGACGAGAGGCCTCGAGCCCGGCGATCGATCATGCGGACAAGTGCCCTGACGGCACGGCACGGTTGGAAAAAGTACGGAGGGTACCCGCTCGGCCTCAGCGCGTGGCCGCCGCCAGCTCGAAGTGTGTTACTTCAACACAACATCGAGTGACGCTTGGGATGCTGCTAGTGCTCACCGGCTTGGCCCTGGCTCCAGGCCAGAGTCCATCGGTCGTCGTCGTGTCGATGGAGCGCACGCCCGCCACCAGCGCTTTCGTCGAGAACCTGCGGATTCAGCTGACAGGGGTGGCCCGCGTCACTTCGGGGGACAAGCCCACGAGCGGGGATGGCGCCGCGAAGATCGCCCAGGTTCAGGCATTTCTCGAGAGCACCGGCGCGCTTGTCGCGGTCTGGCAGGAACGCCTCACCGAACCGCAAGGGGTGGTCATGGTGGCCCTAGCCCTCACTCGAGAAGCAAGCGACCCGATCGAGGTGGCGCGCGTCCCCGTGGGTCGAGGAATTGACGAAGAGCGCGTGCTGGCACTGAAAGTGGGGGAGCTTTTGCATCGTGTGCTCTCTGGGGCGCGCTCCGAGCAAGAGCTCGCCCGCGCCTTGGCCGCAAGCGCGCCGAGGGCGGAGACCCTTCGCGCGCCCTCGGATTCTTCCGGCCCGCCTTCAGCCGCATCCCGTCCGGTAGCTCGGAACACTCACAGGTTCAGGGCATTTTCGGAGCTCGGTGGTTTCCTCCACGTGCACTCTACGGCGCTGCCTGCGCCGCCGGGAGCGAAGTTCGCGCTCGGCGCGGCCTACGAGAGGCCGCGGTTTCGTGCCGAGCTTGAGGCTGGCGTGCGGGCCTACGGGGCCCTCGACGCAGCGGGCTCGGCGGGCCAAGTGAAGATCCGGGAACATGACGGGACGCTTGGGCTGCGGCTGTTGCTCGTTCGGGAGGTGCTTCGCTTGGGGCTTTCGACCGAGCTCTCCGTCAACTTGCTCCGTGCCAGTGGTCAGACGCCAGACGGGCGACGGGGGTCGTTGACGATCACGGACTACAGTGTCGCCTTCGGGCCTGAGGCCCGCGCACGCTTGCTGCCCATCCTGGAGCTTCGCGCGTTGTTTCAGGGGCAGGTCAGGCTCACCGACGAGCGCTTTGCCCTGGAAGACGCGCCGGTCGCGGAACTGTCCGGTTTGCGCAGCACCGCAGAAGTTTCGTTGGTGTTTTTGACCCCTTAGGCTCGCTGCCGCTCGGCCACGGGAAAAAACTTCCACCGCCGCGCCGGGCTCGAGGCACTACCCTCGGTGGGCTTGGCCAGCCTCTCGGGCACCACCGGATCGAACCTCCACCTCCTGGAAGCCTGCAGATTGGGCGACCGGCAGGCGCTCGACGACGTCTTCCGTTCGGCGATGCCCGCGCTCCATCGATTACTCGTACGACTGACGGGCCCGGGGCCCGATGCCGATGATCTGCTCGCCAACACCCTCGTCGCCGCCATGGAAGCGTTCCCGCGCTTCCGAGGTGAAGCGTCGATCGACCATTGGCTGGCGTCCATCGCCACCCGGATTGCCTACCGACACTTCCGCTATTCCAAGCCACGCCGTCACGCCTCCCTGGAGATGCTCCGGGAAGGAACCGAGCCTCACGACGACCGCCGCCAGCCTGACAACTCCGCCATCCAACGCCAATGCCTGGAGCGCGCGTACCACCACCTCAACCGAGTGCGCCCGAAGAACCGCATCGCCTTTCTGCTCTATACCGTGGAGGGGCGCAGTGTCGATGAGATCGCGGCGCTGTTGGACGCTAGTACCATGGCCGTAAAGAGCCGCATCTTCCTGGCG
Organism: Myxococcales bacterium; assembly: GCA_043752365.1. Lineage (GTDB taxonomy): Bacteria > Myxococcota_A > Polyangia > Polyangiales > Polyangiaceae > PMG-095. Next base: position 6,113 of record JAYUYU010000136.1, read on the forward strand.
CGGCGCCAGCTGATGGCTTTCGCCGGCAAGGATTCAGTGCTCAGCGAAATGTTATCCAAGGACAGAACATGATCCACGCAGGTTGCATTTCGACCGAGCTGCTGCTGGAGCGGCGCGCACCGGAGCTATCACCTGCGGAGCGGCTGCGGGTTGAGCAGCACCTGTCCGGCTGTGAGCGCTGTCGGAGAGAGCATGGTTTCGTGACGACGTTTGCTGCCGTAGCGGATGAGGCGGCTGAGCGCCAAGTGTCGTCCGCCGCGCATGAGCGCATCCTCCGCGAGGCCAACGTGCGTTTTGCTCGGGGTGACTCCGGCCTGGCTCCTGCCCCGGCGCTCGGCCAGAAGTCTTGGATCCTGGGCACGGTGATGGCCTGCGCCGCGCTGGCGCTGGCGTATTTCGGCCTTACCCGGGCGCCGGAGCAGGCGCTTACCCGTTCCGGATCGTCCCCCAGCCTTCCCGCTGCGGAGGCGTCGCGCAGTCACTTGGTGAGCGGTGAGCTACGCGACGGCACCGCCGCGTTGCCTCAGGGAGCTACGCTGCCGGACGATAGGGCCCTTCAGCCCCGCGGGCCTATCGTCGTTCAGTTGGCTCACGCGCGGCTCGAGGTCGCGCGAGCCAGCAGCTTGAGCTGGTCAGAGGTCACGCGGGTCGTCAGCTTGCTCGACCCAAGCGTTCACGTCGAGGTCGACCCGAGCGCGCACCGCTCGTTTCGGGTGAAAACCGCTCAATTCCTTGTGGAGGTGCTGGGTACCGCCTTCCGCATCGATCAAAACACCGTGACCGTGGAGCGTGGTCGCGTCCAGGTGCTCAGCCGCGACGCGACGGAGCGCTTGGCGGACCTCGGCCCCGGGCAGGCCTTCACCTACCGTGACCCCGCGGGCGAGCCACAGGTCGCGGCGTCTTCAAGCCTCGACCCCCAGCGCCCCGTCAGCGGGCCGGGCGCGCGCGCTGAGGCGAAGGACGCGCTTCCGGCGGCGGCGCTGCTAGCGCGAGCACGCCGTCATCTGTCCGGTGGCGATACGAAGCGAGCCCGGAGTGACTTAGCGGCAGCGCTACTCGTCACCACGAACCCGGCCGAGCAAGCGCTGGCGCACATGCTGACTGCCGACTGTGCGCTGGTCGAGGGCAACGCACGCCAAGCCGTCGCGAAGTACCTGGAGGTGAACCAGCGCTTTCGGAGCTTGCCGGTAGCCGAAACTGCTCTGTTTTCTGCGGCGCGCGTGGAGTCGAGCTCGGGCAACCGCGCTGCCGCCCGCGAGCTGTTGCGGTCCTACCTAGAGCGCTATTCAACGGGACAGTTTCGCAAGGACGCTGAAGATCGCCTGCGCGTGCTCGACGCGCCATGAGCCGGCGCAGCGCGCTGTTCTTGCTGCTACTTACGGGCTGCGGCACGCGGACCAACAACCTGGTGCCGAAACGACTGTGTGCAGGGACGACCCTGGCCAGTGAACCGGGAGCAGAGCTGCCAGACGTCGCCGACGCGCTCGGTCTCTTGCTCAATGGCGACGCCGCGGTGGTGGACGGAGTACTGAGGCTCACTTCGGCGCAAAAGAACCGAGCCAGCTCCGCATTCTTGGCTGAGCCCATGGCGTTCGGCCCAAGCAGCTCTTTCCACGCAAAGTTCGCGTTCCGTGTTGCAGGCGGCCCGGGCGAGCTCGGAGCAGACGGCATGGCTTTCGTGCTTCAAAGCTCCGAAGCGGGAAGCAGCGCGTTGGGGCGAGGGGCCGATGGCTTGGGTTACCGGACCATCACGCCGAGTGTCGTCATCGAGTTTGATACGGCCAGCAACGAGTTCGACCCCAGTGACGATCACATCGCGCTGACGAGCAACGGAAACCCCGAAGTGCACCTAGCCTTCGCGGCTACCTTGCCCATGAACGACGGCGTGCTGCGCTATGTGGAGATCGACTACTTGGCTGAGACACGCGCGCTTGACGTCTACGTGTCCACGTCGCCCGAGCGGCCTGCCTCAGCGACCCTGAGCTATTCCGCGCTCGATTTCAGCGCCGTGCTCGGTGAGCAGGTCTTCGTGGGCTTTTCAGCCTCCACCGGCGAAGGCTTCAACGACCACGATTTGATCGGGCCCGCTTCGTTCTCGACCGCACCGCCGACGGAGTGCAACGAGTAGCCGGTGCTAGAGCGACAAACGGTTTGAAAGCCCTAGTCAAGCGGCGTTCACACTGGCCGCGAGCTGAGACGTTTCGAGATTCTGGATGGCGCAGCACTTGGGTGTGGCTGGTCTTGGGCAGCTGCAGAAAGCGACCCATCTCGAAGTAGCCGCCCGCTCCGCCGAGCAGGACGTTCGGCAGGGCATGGTTGGTGTGGAAGTTACCGTCGCCGTGTCGATTGAACCAGTAGATGACGGTCTGGTCGAGGAGCGTTGCGCCGCTGGCGTCCGTGACCGCGGCCAGGCGGTCCATCAGCCTCGCAATCTGTGACGCAGCACTGGCTCCGGTTGGAAGAAGGATGGCGCGGCGTCATGGCTACGGTTGGATCAGGAGCTAGGCATGACCTCGACTGAACAACAGATTCGCAGGATGACGCCGGTTGCGGCGCCACCGGAGCAGAAGGCTGCCGTGGTCGCGCTTTCGAAGGTGCTCGGCGGGCGCCTACTCGATGAAGGGAGCATCCCCTTTACGAAGACTGGCAAGCACCGACGAGTCCGAATCGAGGACCTCCTTCTCTTCAAGGCAAAACGCGACGAAGACCGGAAGTCGAGGCTTGACGAACGTCTGCGGAGCGATTGGCGCCGGTATGAGTCATGCTTGTAGATGGCCTATGTCGAAACAAACCGTTCTTCGATCTGCGTTCGGGCAAGTGGACGTATCAAATCAACGAAAAGAGTGGCGACGGGGCAACGAGCACTCGCGTTGGGGGGATGGGTCGCGTTCTCGTTTGTTGCCTCACTCGGCGCGGTGTTTACGTCGCCTGAATGGTATTCGCAGCTCGCTCGCCCTTCATGGAGTCCACCACCGTGGGTGTTTGGGCCGGTGTGGAGCACTCTCTACGTGCTGATGGGCGTGTCCGCCTGGCTGGTTTGGCGTGAGGGAGGTTGGCAACGCCAACGAGCGGCACTGGGGCTGTTCGTTGCTCAGTGGGTGCTCAACGCGGTTTGGACGCCGGTCTTCTTTGGCCTACGCCGGATCGATTTGGCCCTGCTTGATATCGTGGTGTTGTGGCTCCTCATTGTTGCCACGACTGTAGCGTTCTGGCAGGTAAGCCGGCCCGCGGCAATGTTGCTGATGCCATACATTCTGTGGGTTACCATCGCGACCGCTCTCAACTTCGGTATTTGGCAACTTCAATCGGGCGGGTAGGTAGCGGCCGTTCCGCCTGTTCGGAAAGCTGAAGAGCGGCGGAACAATCGGTAGCGTCGTTGGGGAACCTGCCGGCGCGAAGGAACACGGTTTTTTTGGTTCGCGGAACACCAGCTCGAGAGCCCCCTCGAGCAGCAGCGGTCCGTCTTTGGCGGGTGTCAGCTTGAGCTGACCGCCGCGCGCAGCAAGTGGCTGCGACTCCTTCGTGGCAGGCTCGCCCGTCGCGCGAAAGCCTGCTGCGATGTGGCTCGAGTCACAGTACGGCTTGTTCTTCGAGGCGCCACAGCGGCAGAGCGTTGCTCGATAGGCGGGTGGTTGCCCTTCGATGAGCAGCTCGGCGTGAATCGCGAGCGGCCCGTCTTCGCGAACGCGCACCAAGTTGACGAGAGGCGCCGCCTCTTGCGGCCCTCCGTCGAGCCGTTCGTGAACGATCGCTCCCGAGGGGCAAGACTGCGCCAGTGCCGCGAGCTCCTCGGGGCTTGCGCTGTCCGGGTGAATCCATTCGCCCTCGATATTCGGAACGACGCACCAAGGCGCAAGTACGAGTCGCCCTACACCGGGTTGACCACCTTGGTCACTCTGCTAAGTTGGGCAGGTGATCCGTCAGGGAAAAACTAGCGTTTACAACATCGCCGAAGCCAAGGCGCACCTGCCGGAGCTGGTCGAGCGGGCCAGCGCGGGTGAGACGATCATCGTGGCGCGCGCCGGTAAGCCGAGGGCACGACTGGTCCCGATCGAAGATAGCAGCGCAAAACTGCGGGTACCCGGCAAAGGCAAAGGCCGGTTCAAAGCTGCGCGCGGGTTCGACGCTCCGCTGCCGCTGGAGGTCATCGAACTTTTCGAGGGAGGCAGACGCTGAAGCTCCTGCTCGACACTCATACTTTCCTATGGTGGGACGAAGGGACGCTCCCGGTGAAAGTCGCCCGTCGGATTCGGTCGGCGGAGAGCGTGGCCGTCAGTGCTGCGTCTGCCTGGGAGATCGCTATCAAGGCGGCCCTCGGGAAGATAGTAGTCAAAGCGTCACTGGCCGAGGCGATCGCGGACTATGGGTTCGGACAGCTTCCCATCCAGTTTGCGCACGCCGAGTTCGCGCGCACCCTTCCGCCGCTTCATCGAGACCCTTTCGATAGGATGCTCGTGGCGCAGGCAATCGTCGAGGGGCTCACAATCGTGACGCGCGATGCACTCGTCACCGCCTATGCGGTGCCGAGTGTCTGGGCATGAGTCGCAAGCGCCGTTTGGGTACCGAGAACCCCTCCGTAATACCTGCTTCAGACAGTCTCGGGTGATACCGAGGCAGACCGTGCGCGAGCACTGTTCGAAAGCCAGCGCCGCCTGGCTTTCGCGATCAGAGCCACCGCAGACGCGGTCTGGGAATGGAATAGGCCGCAGCGCTCTTCACGAATGCGGGCGCAGCCAGCGCGTGAAGGGCAGCGCGATCCGGAGGGCGTCGCGGTGGCACGGAGGCCGCGACGCCCCAAGGAGCTTGTCCGGCGTGCGCGCCGCTGCCGCCCGTGGGCGCCATCGCGGTCTGCACCGAGGGGCGCTGCCAGGTCGCCTACGTCGCTGCGAGCGACTGAGCCGCGACCAGGCATCTCAATCTCCGACAGCTGGCTCAGGATTCGTCGGACTTAGGCAGCGGCGGCGCCAATTCCTCGTCAGGCAGCAACGGCATGGGCACGGCCTTGCCTTTGCTCAGACCAATCTCTAGAAGTTCAGCGACCCAGATTTCCGTGCCCATGCCACTATCTTTACGTGGCGCGCAAACATGCACGGATGTGGCCAGCCCTGGGGCTTAGCGCAGGCTTGGGCCTAGCGGCGCTGGCTTGCGGCCGAATCGAGCGTTCGCCGGGGGACGACCCGGGTAGCGCGGGCAGCGCGAGCGGCTCCGGCAGCGTCGGCGTGGCGGGCACGCCCGGCGACGGCCCGGCCGTCATGGAACCACCGGCAGACGTTGCGGGTCGCTGGGCGTTGTTCGTCTTCGACGATCCGGTGGGCGTGCAGCTGGTGCAAAACGGCTCCGAGCTGACTGGCACGGGCTGCGCCGCCGGGACGCCGCCGCTCGAAGACCCGGACTCGTTCGTCGGAGAGTTCTGCGGCCCTATCCACGGTTCAGTGACCTCCAACAAAGTTCAATTTGTCTTCAGGTTCGAGAGCGGTGGCGCCTACACCTACGCCGCAGACGTAACCGTTTCCGCCGACAGACGGCGCATGACAGGCACGTTCCATGGTGTCTCCGATGTGTCCTGGCAGACTGCGTGGATGCGCGTGCCAGAGGGTGAGCGCGGGCTGCCCCGGCTCGAAACGGCTCCGCCCGAGCCGCTGTGGGGTCAGTATGAGCTCACGCTGATGGGCTCGAGCGCGGGCGCCACGGAGTATCGGCCCGGCAAGGTCTACGCCTTCAACTTCGTGCGCGACGGCTTCGCGACCGACCTGGGTTCCTTCTGGTACACCGAGTGGCTGTATTCCCCGGAGGATTACAGCTTCGAAGTGGGTCCGGTGCCCGCGACCGTACCCGAGCTTGCTACCTCGCTGTCGGTCGAAGCCAACCCGGTCGACGGCATCACCTGGGTCCAGGCCCACACGGCCACCGGTAATAGCTACGGCTTCGCTGCCGCGCGCAAACCGCCTTAGTCGAAGCCTCTGATCAAGGTCTCGGGCACCGCCTTGAAGTCGTCCAGGAAGAGCGTGCGAGCTGAGTGTCAGTTCACTTTTCCAGGCCCGGGCGGCCTTCGTTTTGGCCTCCAAACGGAAAGCGCACCGGAGCGCACTCATTGATTGGCTGCCGTTTAGCGCGGCCTCAACCCGTTACAAGAAGCGGTCATGACTGCCCCTACACACGCCTACCCGACACGGCGGATCCCCGCCGGCCTGCTGGTCTCGCTCTGCGGCGTTGGTTTGCTCGGTTGCACTGGGGAAATCGCCGGAGCCAATGGCTCGGGGCCCACGGGCGACGGCCCGCCGCTGGGAGTTGCCGGTGGCAGCACGGAGCCTACGGGTGGAGCGGGTTGCGCGACCCCCGCCGTGCAGGCTTCGCCGCTCCGGCGTTTGACGCGACTCGAGTACAACAACACCGTTCGAGACCTGTTGGGCGACGCCACGCGACCCGCCGATCGCTTCGTGTCGGAGGCTGCCCAAAGCGGTTTCAGCAACGGAGCGGCGAGCGCCCTCCTCAGTCCGTCCGTCGTGGAAGATTTCGAGAGCGCGGCGACCTCGCTCGCCCGGGCAGCGACGAGCAACCTGCCCGGGCTCCTGGGCTGCGATCCTGCGGCGGTGGGCGAGGACGCCTGCGCTGACGACTTCATCCAGCGCTTCGGCGCGCGCGCTTTCCGCCGCCCGTTGGCTGCAGATGAGCTCACGGACTACCGGGCCCTGTACGCGAACAACAAGCTCGAGCTCGGCTTGGGTCCAGCCATCGAGCTTGTTTTGAGGGCTGTGCTGCAGTCCCCGCTGTTCTTGTATCGCATTGAACTAGGTCTTGCAGCTCCCAACAAGGCTGGGGCGCTCAGGCTCTCAGCCTACGAAACGGCCACGCGCCTTGCCTACCTCATCACCGGCAGCATGCCGGACGAGGCGTTGTTTCAAGCTGCTGCGGCGAATCAACTCGTTGAGGCGAAAGACCTGCGGGCGCAGGCCGAGCGGCTGCTTGCTACCGAACACGGCGCGCATGCCCTTTCCGATTTCTATGCGCAATGGGGCCAGCTCGCGAACGTGCCGAACCTGCACAAGAACGACACGCGCTTTACTCCAGGTGTCGGTCGCCTGCTGCTGGAGGAAACCACCCGCTTCGTGGACGAGACGCTGCGGCATGGGGACGGGCGGCTTGAGACGCTCTTCACGAGTCCGGTCAGTTACCTCAACAGTGAGTTGGCCGCCTACTATGGCGTCACGGGCCCCCGCGGCGCCGGCTTCGAGCGCTTCGAATTCCCGTCGGGTCAGCGGACGGGGCTTCTGACGCAGGCCAGCTTCATGGCGACCTTCGCCCACGAAGCCCAGCCGTCGCCGGTCTTGCGCGGCAAGTTCATTATGGAACAGGTGCTGTGCTCGCCCGTGCCAGCGCCGCCCAACAACGCCGACACCACCTTGCCGGCGGCGGATCCCAGCAAGACAGCCCGCGAGCAGCTCACGGAGCTCACCAGTGTGGCCCCTTGCGTCGGCTGTCACGGGCTCCTCAACCCTCCCGGCTTCGCGTTCGATCACTTCGACGCGCTTGGTCGCTACCGTGAGCGGGATGGCTCCCTGGATATTGACGCGAGCGGCGACCTATCGGGTCCGGGCGATCTCAACGGACATTTCGAGAATCACGAGGATCTCTTGCGCCTTCTCTCGGCCAGCGAAACGGTGCGATCGTGCGTGGTGGGCAAGTGGTTCACCTACACCCATGGCCGTGGCGAGGGAGCGACGGACGCTTGTTCACTTCAACAGATGAACGAGGTCTTTGCCAAAAGTGACGGCAATGTCCGAGAGCTCCTGCTGAGCGTGGTTCAGACCCCAGCTTTTCTGTATCGCTCCGATCCGAAAGGAGCTCAGCCATGAAGCGGCTTGATCGACGAACGGTGTTGCGCGGGGCTTCCGGCCTCGCTCTCGGTCTGCCTTTCCTGGAGGCCATGCGCCCCCGCGGCACCGCCCAGGCAGCCGACGCGGTCGCGCCCAAGCGCGTGGTCGTTTGGTACAACGGCATCGGCACGGTGCTCGGCAAGTGGCTGCCCACCGGCACGGGAACCAATTACACCACCAGCGAGATCTTGGCGCCGCTCGACACGCCCAGCCTGAGGCCCCGGCTCGCTATCGTGTCGGGGATCCAGTCGGGTGCCGGCAAGAAGCTGGCCGGCAACGGGCACTCGGTCGGCATGACGACGCTGCTCACCGGGCGACCCTTTACGGACATCAAGCAGACCCAGTTCGGTGACGTGGGTTGGGGTGGCGGCATCAGCATCGATCAGCTGCTCGCGCAGCGCTTGGCCCTGCCCGGCCAACTCGCCTCCATCGAGGCTGGGATCCTGACCCGGAGCGGTGGAGCCAGCGCCTACATGAGCTATTCCGGTCCAGGGCAAGCGGGCATCGTCGCGGCGGAGCCCGATCCGCGCAAGGTCTTCGCTCGCATCTTCGCGAACGCCCCACGCGGTGCGAGCACCGCCGCTGTTGAGCAGGCCGCGCGGCTCCGCCGCAGCGTCCTCGACACCGTGCAGCGCGATTTTGCCCGCATCTCGGGCAAGCTTGGCGCCGAGGACCAAGCTCGCCTCGACAAACACTTGGCTTTGATTCGCGATCTTGAAGAGCGTGTCCAGGTGGGAGCGTCCTGTCAGGTCCCCACGGCGCCTGCGTTTGCAGACGACGACATTAAGGCCAATGCCCGCATCCCAGAGATCGGGCGGGCGCAAATGGACTTGGTGGCCACGGCCCTGGCTTGTGATGCGACTCGCGTCGCTACCTTGCAGTGGGCGGGCGGCGAATCGCGCTTCGACTTCAAGGACGTCATCCCCAGCGCTCCTTGGGACAAGCTCACCTGCCCAAGCGGGGTCGACTCGTGCAGCGACGGGGACGCCAACTCCGCGCACCATGTGATGTCGCACATTCTGCCCTCGACTGCCGGTGGCGTGCCCGAGAACATGAGCGAGGCCCAGTCGACCGCGCTCTTGTGTCTGACCGCCGTCTACAAGTGGTACTCAGAGCAGCTCGCCTACTTCGCCCAGCGACTCGCCGATACCCCGGACGTGGATGGTCGCAGCGTGCTCGACAACACCATCATCATTAGCGTCACCGAGGTCGCGGAGGGGCCGAGCCACTCGTTCGACGACATGGCGTTCTTGTTGTTAGGTGGTACCGGCGTCATCAGGCCCGGCCATTTCGCGCTCCGAAATGAGCAAACCACGAACAATCTGTTCCTGACCGTCGCGCAAGCCGCAGGGCTCTCCGACATCACGGAATTCGGCGACCCGGAGTTCTCGAGCGGCAGTATTTCGGCCCTACGGGTCTAGCCAAGTCCGAACGCCCGCTATTGGCCGAAACGCTCAAAGGCGCCTTCGGGTGGGGTCAAGAAATTGTCAACTCGGCGCGCTCGCTTGCGACGGGAAACGCTGGAGCGGCCTGGGTGGGACGGAGGGCCCGCGTCTTGTATCCAGCTCCGATACCCATAACTGCTTGACATCATAGATTTGGCGCTCGAATTTCCGGACCTCTCTCTACTCGGGCACCTGCACCGTGACCTCTGCACTGTAAGAGCCGAGGTTCCCCCGGTCGTCCACGCCCGCCACCCTATAAACGTAGGTCCCTCCTCGCAACACGGGCGTGTCGTGGAGCTGGGTGATGTTGAAGGGGGTGCGGGCGATCTCGACGAAAGCGTCCCCGTCGGCTTTGCGCTCGATGGCGTAAGCGGCTTCGTCTTTCGTATCTTGCCAGGTGACGTGAATGGCCGGAGGGTCGAGCTCCGCCAGCGCGCGGCAAGCAAGCCCACTGGGTGCTCGAGACGGGAGGCGAAGCATCGTGCTCACCACAGGCGACGCTCGAAGACGCGGCGAGCAGCGTGGCACCAAGGACCATTGAACGAATTGAGGTGCCTCGCTTCATGGCAGTCCATCTCCGGCGGTTCCAGCGGCCTCAGCGCGACCCACGACTTCCAACGCGCCCATCATACCCCGTTCAGCGTGCTCCAAGATGTGGCAGTGATACATCCAAGTCCCGAGGGCGTCGTGCTCGACGGCGAGTCGAACCGTGGACGCTCGTGGAATGTTCACGGTGTCCTTGTTGCCTTGGTGCTCGGGTGCGACGCCGTCGGTGTCGATTGCCTGGAAGAACATGCCATGTAGATGGAAGGGATGATCCATCTCGGTATCGTTCTGCACGCTCCAGATTTCGATCTCGTTCTCGACGGCTTGGATCGGTTCGTGGTGGGGAAAACCCGCGCCGTTGATGGTGAACGTCGGCCCGTGCTCGCTGTCTCCCTCGTCCTCCTGAAGCACGAATTCTCGAACGGCCGTCCTACGGCCAATCGGAATCGGCAGCCACGTACCCCAAGTACTTGGCAAGGTCGCCGGCTGGTCAGCCTGAGCCCCCCGAGTGACCTCGACCTGGAAGAGCGGGAGCGGGCCTGGATCGGGAATGTCATGCCCGCGATCGTAGTGACGAGTTTCGAGCGCTAGCGGCTCGTCGACGTCAGCGTCGTCGAACGCCACCAGCACTTCGTAGCGTTCGCCGGGGACGATCAGCAGCTCCTCGACTTCGTACGGCTGCGCGAGGAGCCCTCCGTCCCAGCCGACCACGAGCAACGGGTGACCTGCCAAGCGCAGGTTGAAGTACCGCCCGTTAGCCGCGTTGACGAAGCGCCAGCGCTCACGCGTGCCCGAGCGCGCCTGCAGGCGACCGTCGGCCCGACCGTTGACCAAGAGCACGTTGCCTTGTCGGCCCAGCATGAGGTCGAGCGCGTCGGTCGTTGATGAAAGCCGGCCGTAAGCCCCTTACGGGCAGCCTGATGGCGCGTCCGCGCAGCAGCCGCACACTGCGCAGACGATGTCCGAGCAGCGAGCGGCGAGCGAGCCTGGCGGC
>JAYUYU010000137.1:0-7251 GCA_043752365.1 Myxococcales bacterium
TGATTGCGAGGATATCGCGGGCGCGACCGACACGTCTTACACGCCGGGCATCGCTGATCTCGGGGCTCGTCTCAAGGTCGTGGAAACGGTTGCCGGCGATAACGAGAGCTTCAGTGCTAACAGCGAAGAGACCAAACGAGTCACGTGCGCCGAGCCGCTCGCGAGCGAGCCGGTCGGTGCTGCCTCGGCCAGCAACGTGGTGAGCGGCGTCCCGTGGACCTTCCCGGGGGGCGGTTTCCCGGCGACGGCGACGGCAATTGGCTCGGCCAAGCGCAGCGCGCTCCTGGTGTCGCACGGGTTCGGTTACAAGTTACCGGAAAGCCAAGTGCAGGGCATCGAAGTGCGGGTCACGCGACGTGCGAGCAGCGCGCTAGCGATTCGTGACCAACGGATTGCGCTCTACGCGCCGGCGGCCCGCACGAAGCTGCCCGACAGCGAACAGTGGGCCGCTGGCAGCGTGACGTCCGTGTACGGTGGTCCCACCGACACGTGGGGCCAAGCCATCTCGACCACCGTAGTTAACACGCGTGTACTTCGACTCGACGGAGGTTGAGGAACAGCGAGCCGCCACCGTGCTGGAAACCACGACCGACGAGACCGGCTGGTCCAACGTGAAAAACGCGCTCGCGGAAGACGCAGCGGTCGCGACCACGACGCTCCTCAGCGACCAGCGTGCTAGCGGCAGCTTGGTGATGAGCGGCTTTGCTGGCGTCGTGCCCAACGGCGCCGCAATCAGCGGGATCACGTTGGACGTGAAGCGAAGAGCGACAGCACCCGAACAGCTGCAAGACACAGCCGTTTTCCTGCGAACAGGCGCCACAACGGTCGGCTTGAATCGCGCGTCGACCGATTTTTGGCCGATAGTGAGCACAACGCTGAGCTACGGCGGGCCGAACGATCGTTGGAACGCACCGCTGAACGCCGACGACGTAAACTCTGGCGCTCTCGGAGCCGAGCACACCGTAGCGCACGCCAGCCCCACGGGCGCTGCCGGGCCTGAAGTGGACTCCGTCATCATGACCGTCCACTACTGCACGGACTGACTTAGAGCGGCGACGGTTGCGGCATGGCGCCCGGCACATTCGGCGCGCCGCTTGGCGGTGGGGGCGAACTTCCTGGCGTCGGGGCGCTATGCGGCTGGGGCGCAACACCGCTCGGCGGCCCCGGATTGCTCGGCGGTGTCGGGGAGCCGCTTGTCGGCGGCGTTGCCGCGTCGGGGGACAACGATGCCCCGGGTGATGCATTCGTGACGGGATCGGACCCCGCACCAAACGATTGACCATCACCGGCGGGCGCCGACTGATCGACGGGAGATTGCGTCGGCGTTGCAGTCGAACCGCACGCGCACAGCATCGAGAGTAGACATGACGCGAGAAGTGGAATCCGGTTCATCCCGTCCGAAGTGCAAGAACCGAACCGAACCGACGCGGCGACGCGGCGCCCAGTCAGTGGAGACGAAAGAGCGGAGGCGGTGTCACGCTCGGCGCAGCATGCCGGCGGCCCGGGCGAGCTCAGCTCGCGTTCGGGCTCTCGGGTCGCTTCAACGTGAGCGTGACGAAGACGCCGACCAAAGCCGCGACCACGACCGCTGCCAGTATCCAGTTGAGGTGCGTAGAGCGTCGTGGCGTGGCTGGCTTGGTGACGCTAGCCGCGCTGGGCGCCTGAGGGTCGTGAATGAGCGCCGCTGGCTCCCGCGTCGCCACGTCGCTCACCGGGGCGATAGCAGGCGCCTTTTGCGCTGAGGATACAACCGGTGGCGCCACGGGCTGCCCTGTCGAGCCATCGAGGTAGCGGACCTGCGGCGGGCCATCCTGCGAGGCATCGATTTGCCAGCGCGGCCGCTCGATTATCAGCTCGGCGCGAGCGGTGCCGCCGGGACTTTCGATTTCGAGCATGCCCATGTGTCCCAGATCGACATCGAAGAACACGCGATAATCGAGCGTGACGGGTGCGCCGGGCGGGCAGTGAAAGACGAAATGCATTTCGCCGTATAGGCGGTCATCCTCTGGGACTTCGATGCCAGCCCGCTCGACCGGGCAGCGCGAGCCGCGCGCCGTCATGCTCAACCGCGGCTGGAACTTCTGGAAAAACAGCTCTTGGGCGGCGCGCACCTCGGGGGCGTTGAGCGGCCCATGGCCGCTCCTTCCGGCCGCTTCAGCCAAGTCCTCGACCGGGATCTTGAGCGCGTATTCGACGTCACCGCTCTCGCGGATCACCATGCGCGAGTAGGCGACGGTCTCCTGATGAGCGGCGGCGGGCGCCGCCATCAGCAGCGCCCCGAGCGCGAAACCAAAGCGCATCAAGGCGCCGTCGTGAACGTGCGACTGGAGGCCGCCACCGTGTTCTGCCCGTCGGCAGCGTCGGCGTACCACTCGTAGCTGGTTGCGGCGGCCAGGTTGTTCCAGGCAATGCTAGCCGTCGTACCAGTTGGCACGCCGCTCACTGACCCGATTTGCGTGAAGGCCGAAGGCGCTGACCCGGGCATGTCGTACGGCAGCGTGAACTGGCTGTCCGCATCCGTTTCGGACTGATTCAGCGTCGGAGAATAGGTCTTGAAGGTGATGGTGTCTGCCGCAGGCGAGAAGGTCATGGTCCGCAGCCAACCGGTGCCGCCGCTGGTGCGACACTGGTAGTCGGTCAAGATCGTCCGCACTGTCCGACCTTCGAATACGTCGGCGCGCTGCCCCTCGCCACAGATGTGTCCGCAGACGATCAGGAACAAGTTGGGATTGTCCTTCAGGTTGTCGTAGACGGCCTGGCCCTGGGTCCCAAAAGCCGCCGGGTTGCCGGTGCCGACGCCGTAGTGCGTGGCCACGATCGCGCGCCGATTCGGATTGGCTTTGAGCAGAGCGTCGGCCCAGTCGAGCACCGGCTGGTCGGGCGTAGTGTCGTACTCCAGCGAGATCACGATGAAGTCCATGCCGCCGGCGCTGAACAGGTTGTAGTGATTGTCGTTATCCGAGCCGAAGTGACCACCGTAGTAGTTTCTGCCCTGGAAGCGCGAAACGCCGAAGTAATTGTTGAAGTTGGTCGTATTGCCGCCCGACGCGATGTCGTGGTTGCCGACCGTGGGGCAGTACGGCATGCCGTCGGGGAAGCCCGCCACCGGCGTCTCGAGCAGGCTCAGCGCTGCGTCGGCGTTGTCCCACTGGAAGAGCTGGGTTGCCACGTTGACGATGTCGCCCACGCCCGCGACGTACTCGATGTTGAGCGTGTCGCGGTTATCCATGATCCACTGGGTCTGGGCCGTGAAGGTCGCCGGGAAGCTCTCCGAATAGTATTGCGTGTCGGGCAAGACCACGACCGTGAAGTCCTGCGCGGCCGCCGCTTGAGGCCGCCCGAAGAAGCGCAGGTTGTGCGAGGACGAGTCGGGATCGGTCACCCGAGCGCTGAGCGACGGAGGCAGGGCAACGTTCGTGGCGCCGGCGCTCGGTCCCAGCAGTGTGGGTACGGGCGGAGCGGCGAGCGAGAACGGCGCGCCAGGGGTCAAAAAGGCTGCGCCGCCGGTGATGGTACCGTTGGGAGCAGTTGTCGCTGCACTATTGGCAACCACGACGCCGGTGCCTTCGTTGAGCCCCCAGCGACCCACCAAGCCCGAGCCGGACACGATCGGCGCGGACATGCCGGATCCGAGCTGCGAGAGTGAGCGCGCGAGATTCCAGACGCGCGCTTCGTCAATCACGCCGTCGAAGAAGCCAGCAGCCACACCGGTGGAAGTCAGGGCCGTGCCGAGACCGAAATGCTGGATGCTATCGGAGCGAGGAGTCGCGTTGGCGGCCGCCGTCGCGTCGAGCGCACCGTCGAGGTAGAGCCGCCAGGTCGTGCCGTCGTAGCTGGCTGCGACGTGGTGCCAAACGTTCGACGTGACCGGTGTCGTGCCGATCACAGGATGATTGCCGCCGGTCGCCATGTCCTCGAAGTCGGCTGCCAGCACGCCGTCTGTCGCGCGAAGGCCGAAGAAGTAGTTGCAGTCGACGTTGCTGCCGTCGGACTCACCGCGGCCCTTGGCGATCAGCGGGATCATGGTCACGCCGCCTGCGCCCGAGCCCGTCGACTGGCCCGTCCCGGTGCGCTTGATCCAAGCCTCCAGCGTGAATTGAGCGAGGCCGAGGGCTGGCGCCGCACCCATCGTGACGTAGTCGCTGGTGCCATCGAAATCGAGCGCCCGCTCGGTGGTATCTTGCGGCGCGTAGGTGATGTTCAGCCGCGGTCGGTTCGCCAGCGTCGCGTCCTCGCTCGAGGCAAAGTCGATGCCGTTGGTGTTCGACGGGTGCGCGACGATGATGCCCGCGTTGTTGCCGCCGTTCACCCATGACTGCACCAGCGCGATGCCAGCGGCGTTGAGATTGACGGTCACGTTGCCGACCGGCCCCGTCACCGTACCGACGAGCGCGCCTCGATCAGCGGCGCCCAGAGCACCGGCCGTCGCCCAGTTCGAGCCGGTCGTTGCCCGTTGCCACGTTACCTGGGACTCGTCCCACTGGCGGCGCACTTCGTAGAGGCTGTAGGTCTGGTTCGACTCGTTGACGTTGCGCAGCGTAAGGCTGGCCGACTGTACGATGCTGCCGGCCGGGATGCCGCTCAGCGTCCACTTGAGCAAAGCGGACTTGTCGACGCCACCGGTATCATCGCCGTCGGCTTCGAGCGTGGTGGCTCCACCGAAGTTGGTGGTGGCACTAGCCTGCTTGATCGATGCATCCGTATTGCCGGCGTACGAGCTAGTCGGCAATACGCCGTTTTGAAACGAGACCGTGACGGACGTACCGAGCATCTGCGCAACTTCCCCGACGTCTTCGGCATCACCGACCTGTTCGAGGTCTGCCGAACTACACGACAGGGCCGTGGCAGCGGACACGGCGGTCACCGCCACTCCGAGCCTGCACCACGTCCGAACCTGGTGACGTTGCGGCTTTCGATCGAAGGCGTTGCGCATGGCTCTTCTCCCTTGCGCGTCGGGGAACGTCGACGCGGGGCCGAGGTTGCCCGCCCAGCGTGTCAACCGCGCCTTAGCTCAGTAACAAAGTGTCGAAGCTTTGGTGGCGTCGACCGAGACGCTGCGAGGGCGACTCGACGTCAAGGCTTGAAGCCTGAGACGGCTTTTACGGCATCGGCCAGCAGGGTAGCGCCGTTTCTCGAAGGGTGAATGTCGCAGGCGGGCAGCTCGCCTTCGACGGGGTTGGGGATCAAGAGCCCAGCGGCGCACGGGTCACCGTCCGCAGACTGCGCCTCGATTTGAAATGTAGCAAAGGCGTCCACGACCGCGACGTCCTCACCCTCGAGCGCCGCAACCATGTTGTCATTCCAGGCCGAAATGGCGAGCGTTGCAGGATCCGACGTGGGGTACGTGGAATAGACGGTGAGGTAAATCAGCTCGCCGTCAAAGTCCTCACGAATCCGCGCGACGATCTGCCCGAGATTCGCGGCGCCGTCCTCGATGGCCTGCGGCAACGCTTTGAGCGCACAATTGAAAGCTGCGCCGGGATCATCAGGCGTGATGTTGGTGCAATCCCTCAGCATGCGCAGCAAATCGTTGCCGCCAAGCCCGACCGTCACCACCTTGACCTCGTTGTTTCGCAAAATCTCGGTGGCCTTGTCGGCTTGCGTGCCGGTGTAAGGCACGTGGAGCGTGTTGAGCCACTTTTCTTGGAAGTCGCGACAGCCGAAATCGGGTCCATCGGCCGAGAGGTAACTTGCAGTCGTGACCCCTGGACAGCCAAGGTTGGCGTAGCGCCCTTCGAAGACTTCCCGACCAATCAAATCGGGATAGCCGACGAAGGCGTCGCCGTTCGGCCGGGCTTTTTTGGTGTCCGGAATGAACAGGTTCTCGCCGTAGGCGCCCGAGTCGCCCAGCGCGAGGTACTCGAGGTTTTCCGCCGTCGGTTCGGCCGCGTCATCGTCCTTGTCGGAGCCACACCCAACGCTTGCCAACGCGCCTAGAAGCACCCACCCGCAACCGCCCTTGACGTTTCGCATGCCCCAGTTGACCCACTCGGCACGCCCGGAGCAAGTACCTCCGCGCGAGCCACGAGCCGCAACGTGACAATCTGACGAACGGGGCGGGATTGCAGAGGGGCAATCCCGTACGGGGCGACGTCGTCACTGCTTGGCGTCGATGGCTCGCACTACGGCTGGCATTTGTAGGCGTCTCCGCTGGCTTGGCAGTTGCCAACTATCGGATCGATGCACGCGATGCGCGGGCACGGATGAGGGCAACTCGCCTTGTAGGCGTTCAGCGCGCTTAAGTAGGCAGCATTGTCCGGCGCGGTGGCGGAGGCGTCGTTGACGCCGACCGGACAGCAGACGCCTTCAAGCGAGCCGGCACACTCGAGGACCGCCTTGGCCGACGCGGGATCGCACGCTTGCGCGGCTGCTTGAGCCTTCGTCACGTCGTCGAGCAAGCCGGCGCAATCCGGCACGCCGCCGGTGCCACCTGCGGCGGTGTCACCGCCGGCCCCCTCCGCAGGACATTGGCGGATTTCCCAGCCGCAGCTGCCGTCAGCGTTCTCTAGACAACGCCCAGTAGGACCACCGGTTGATCCATCGGAGCAGATTTGGTTTGGTAGACCGAGCTGGGGTCCGCACTGAGACTTGTCGCAAGCTTCTTGCGAGCCGCCTCCCGCGCCGCCCGAAGCGACACCGCCCGAAGCGACGCCGCCCGAAGCAGCACCACCCGAAGCGCCCGAGCCGGCCACTCCCGCGCTGCCGGCCGACGTTGGCTCGCCCGGCGAAACGTTCGAGCCAGAGCACGCCGCCACAAGCAGTGGCCCCAACGCTAGCGGCCCCAGCCACCAAAACACCGAGATTGCAGCGTTCCTTCGCATGTGGGTCGAGTTTACGCCGCGACTACACGCGAAGCCAGCTGCCCTTGACCTGCTGCCACGGCTCACGGCGAAAGAGCGATCGAAAGCTCGAGGCTTGCCCACGGACGCACGGTCCACGGCACGAAGAGCGCTTCGCGCTGCCCGGCCCGGTCAATGGCGTAGCGAGCACGCACCAGGGCAACATCGGCTCCGAGGAACAGGCCGAGCCTGAGCCTGTTCCACGTGTGTGCCACGCCTCCCAGGGTTTGAATCAACGGGTCATAGGTCCAGCCGGTTCGGGAAAGTGTCGCGTCGTTCGACTGCAGTCGCTTCGGTCGCACTCGAACGGCGTCCAGCCCTGCACCAAGGCCTGCCAAGACTTGCCACTGAGCAGCGACGGGCTGCTCGAACGCCGCGGCGACACGGGCGCTGACCGCAGTGAGGTCCACAC
>JAYUYU010000138.1:0-2804 GCA_043752365.1 Myxococcales bacterium
TTGTCGCGCTCGTCGCGCTGGCTTGCATGGCGGGCGCCCCCCTTGCCCGCGCGGCGGAAACGTCACCGAGCAACGCTCCCGCGCCAACTGCTGGAGCGCCCGGCCCCACGACTCCCCCGCCGAGCGTTGCAGCACCACGCCTTGCCCCGCCCATCTTGCACGCGCTCGGCTTGATGACCGTGATGCGCACCAGCGAAGCCTACCTCTGGCCGCAGCCCTTCGCGGAGACTGACGGCGTCCAGCTTGGGCTACATTATCAGGCGGCGTTCTCGCAGCCACCGCGTTGGGACAGCAGGCGACCGCTCTTCGAAAAAGACGGCGACCGCTGGCAGATCAACGTGCTCGGTCACGGGCTGTTCGGAAGCGAGCTGTACCTCCGCGCCCGCACTTGCCGGCTCCCCGTGTGGCAAGCGCTGCTGTTCACCGGACTCGCCAGCGCAACCTGGGAGTACGGCTTCGAGGCCAACGGGGTTCGCCCCAGCGCGCTTGACCTCACCTTCACACCCGCTGCAGGCCTGCTGCTCGGCGAAGCTCGCTTCCAAGCTTGGCGCGCCGTGCGACGTTTGAGCCAGGGTGCCCTCCGCACCAGCCTGTCGGCGGCGCTCGATCCGCTTGGCGATGTAGAGCGCGCCTTGGGTTCCCCCTGCTGAGCCGGTTATCGAAGTGCACGCCCACTTAGCCAAATAGTGGACCCCCGTTCAGTGGCTTGGTACTGAACACCCATGCAGATGCCTGTTCCGCAAGCGCTCCTGGTTCTGGTCTTCCGCTCGGCCCGCGCTGGCCGCCGGCCCAACTTGACCGCATTTTGCCGGCGCACCCGCACCAGCGTCGCTGCACTGCAGGGCGCCTTCGACCAGCTCGAGCAGCAAGGCCTGCTCAGCTTCTGCCCCGAGGGTGAACGTCTCACACTGCAGGGTTTGGCGCTCGGCTGCGCGCTTTCGCGCCGAGGCAACCAGCAGCACCGCCCGCTTGCCGCTTGCCGCTCGCTGGCCGCCTAGCCCGCGGTTTCCGTCGGTCTGTTTCAGGACGAGACGCTTTGGCGCACGCGCACGGCACGTGGCGACAAATCTATCGAGTCTCGATAGGTTCACCGCCCCAAAACCGCGGCGACATCGGTGTGAAACGCGGTGCAGGCGACAACCAAAGTCGCCCGCATGTCACGCTCTGCGCCGCATCTAGCGGCCGTCACTTCCGAGACCGTCAAGACTCATTGTCCGTACTGCGCCTTTCAGTGCGGCATGGAAGTGACGACGCTGCGCGGGACGACGACGCAGCTGCGCATCGCGGCCGATCCGGAGTTTCCGGTGAACCGCGGGCAAATGTGCATCAAGGGCTTCACGTCCGCCGCCTTGCTCGATCACCCAGAGCGCGTGCAGCAGCCCATGCTGCGGCAAGCGAATGGTCGGCTCGTACCCGTGTCCTGGTCGAGCGCGTTGGACTTCGTAGCCGAGCGCTTGTTGACGCTGCAAAAGGCGCACGGCAAGCAGAGCATCGGGGTGTTCGGCAGTGGTGCGCTGACCAACGAGAAGGCTTACTTGCTGGGCAAGTTCGCGCGCGTCGCCCTGGGCACCCCCAACATCGACTACAACGGCCGCTACTGCATGTCGTCGGCTGCGGCCGGCCAAAATCGCGCCTTCGGCATCGACCGCGGGCTGCCGTTCCCGGTGTCGGACATCGCCGAAACGCAGACCTTGCTGCTGTGGGGCTCAAACTGCGCGGAAACGATGCCGCCGCTCATGCAGTGGGTGTACGCGCAAAAAGAGCGCGGGGGCCAGCTGATCGTCGTCGACCCACGCCTCACCGATACGGCGCGCGGCGCAGCGCTGCACCTGCAGCCGACGCCGGGCACCGACTTGCTGTTGGCCAACGGCTTGTTGGCCTTGGCCATCGACCGGCAGCTGATTGACGAGCCGTACATCGCCGCGCGCACCGAAGGCTTCGAGGACCTGCGCCGCTCGCTCTTGAGCTGCGACACTACCTACGTCGAGCGCGTCACCGGCGTATCGCTGGACAAGCAGCGCCGCGCGGTCGAGCTGATGGCGCGCGCTGAAAGCAGTATGCTGCTCTCCGGTCGCGGCGCCGAGCAACAGTCCAAGGGCACCGACACGGTGCTGTCGTTCACGAACTTGATGCTGGCGCTGGGCAAGGTGGGCAAGCCCGCCAGCGGTTACGGCTGCTTGACCGGGCAAGGCAACGGTCAGGGTGGCCGGGAGCATGGCCAAAAAGCCGACCAATTGCCGGGCTACCGGCTGATTGAGGACCCGGCTCACCGCGCCGTCATTGCCAAGGTCTGGGGTGTGACGCCCGAATCACTGCCCGGCAAGGGCAAGAGCGCGTACGAGCTTTTGGACGCTATGGGTCCGAGCGGCGGCATCCGTGCGCTGCTGGTCTTCGGCTCCAACGTGGTGGTGGCCTCGCCCAACGCCAACAACATCGAAGCCAAGTTGAAGCAGCTGGAGTTGCTGGTGGTGTGCGACGCCTTCGAGAACGAAACTGCCCA
Organism: Myxococcales bacterium; assembly: GCA_043752365.1. Lineage (GTDB taxonomy): Bacteria > Myxococcota_A > Polyangia > Polyangiales > Polyangiaceae > PMG-095. Next base: position 2,501 of record JAYUYU010000138.1, read on the forward strand.
GGCAGCCCACGCTGTTCTACCGATCGCGCAGTTTGGCGAAGAGACCGGCACGCTGACCAATTTGGAAGGTCGCGTCATCCTGCGTGAGCAGGTGCAGAAGGCGCCCGAGGGCGTGAAGACCGATTTGGAGATCATGGCCGAGCTTGCCAAGCGCTTGGGCGCCACGCACGGCTTCGAATTCGACAGCAGCGAGGCCGTGTTCGATGAGCTGCGGCGCGCCACCGCCGGCGGCAAGGCCGACTACAGCGGCATCAGCTACGCGCGCATTCGCCAAGAAAAGGGCGTATTTTGGCCGTGTCCAGCG
>JAYUYU010000139.1:0-2804 GCA_043752365.1 Myxococcales bacterium
GGCGAGCGACGGCCCTTCCTCCGCTTCGGCCGCGGAGGGGCCGTGGTCGTGGCCGTGCTGGCCAGGCTCGTGGCACGCCAGGGGCGCGAGCAGCAGTAGGCAGGCCAAGCGCCGCAATCTCGTCAAAGTCACTTCGCGTCTCCCCGACACTGCCGATCAAGCTCGACGTCGAACATGCTGCCGCTCGCCCGCATCTGCTGCAGGCGCGTCAAAGCGACCTGTTCGGTGAGATTCAACTCTGCGAGCTGTGCCTCTTCCGCCACCCGATAGGCCTCGAGTAGCTCGGTGATGCTCGCCTCGCCGGCTGCATACAACTGCGTCGCCTTTTGCCGAATCGTCAGGGCGTCGCGGCTCACCGCCAGCGCCTCGGCCACCGTTGCTTCGAGCAACGCGAGGCTGGCCTGACTGGCACGCGCGACCGCCTGGTGCCGCTTTCTAAGGCGCTGTGCCGACGCGCGCGCCAGCTGCGCATCACTGCGAGCGCGAGTGGCTTCTCCTTGCCCGTGATCGAACAGCGTGAGGGGAACTTCGAGGCTGAACGCGATGCCGTGGCCCGTCTCGCTACCAGCCTCGACCGCCCGGTAGCCGCCGAACAGCGCGATATCAGGTACGGCGCGACGGCGTGCGGCGCGCGCCTCGAGTTCGTCGGCCCCAGCCTGAGCTTCGAGCCCCTGCACCTCCGCTGTATCGGCGAAAGACCGATCCGCCCGCTGGGCGCTGGCCAGGGCCGCGATGGCGTCAGGCGGGAGCGTCACGTCGTGACCTAGCCAGGCTCGAAGCTGTGCTCGCGCCGAGGTGGCCCCGACCCTGGCCGACTCGAGCGTCTGCCGGTGCAGTCGTGATGACGTTGACTGCCGAAGCTGGTCGTAGCCCGCCGCTTCGCCGCCTTTGGCAAGCTTCTGAAGGGCAGCGGTCAGCGCCTCCAGATCAATCTGATTCTTCGCGAGCACCTGCACGCGCGCCTGCGCGACAACCGCCAGTACGTAAGCCTCACGGAAGGAGACGGCGGCCTCGAACAACCCTGCCGTTGCCTGCAGGCTAGACTGCTTGCGACGAGCTTGTGCCGCATCTTGATAGAGCCAGCGTCGCCCGCCGATGCCCAGCGGGACGGCCAGACCGATGATGGTCTCGCGATCAGCGGCTCCGTTGAGCGAGCGCTGGTGCTCGACCACCAGCGAAGGATTCGGCAGCACGTCGGCCGCGCTCACCGCCGCGGCGCCCTGGGCTTTGCGGGCTTGGGCGACAGCGTGGTCGGGACCAGATCGGCAGATGCGGTGCACGCCGTCGAGCTCCCCGAGGGGTTGGGCAAGCACGGAGCTCGAAGTAAAAATGGAGGCCAGAACAAAGCATGGCAGCCAGCGACCCATGAGGTGCCTTCTTTCGCGAACGAGAACGAGCTGATGCGTTAGTGGTGTGTCAGAAGTCCGAGCACGCTTTCGGCAGCGTGATGCAAGACGTTGCCGGGCCAGGCCACGAGCACGATCGCGAGAGCCAGCAAGCCGAAGCCGATTGGCCGCAGGTCACTGGTGAGGGGAGGCGCAGACGCCCGCCGCTCATCGAGCAAGGCCTGAACGCGCAGCGCCAAATCACCACCAGCAGCCATGCCGACGGCTGGGGACAGGGCTTGCCCGACGCGAGCTTCCGCGCGTAGCCGCTCGACCGAAACCAGCGCCCTGGCCACGCTCGTCGCGTCCCCGATGGTCGTCGCAGCGTGACGATCGCAAGTCACTTCGGCGGCTGATCGCCAAGCACGCAACCAAGGACCGTGGGTGAGCGACCAGGGTAGGACCGCGCTGGCAACGCGCAGCAACGCTTGCGTGAGCGCATCACCGCGCTTTGCGTGAGCGTGCTCGTGATGCAGGACTGCCCGTCGCTCGAGCGGGGTCAACCGCTGCCACAGATCCCGACCGACGACTACGACCGGGTGCCGTAGTCCCACCGTTAAAGCGCCCAGCCCCAGCGTGTCGACGAATCTGACCTCCACGCCATCGATGACTTCAGCCGGCTGCAAACGCAGCTGTTTCGCCCACCGCTCGCCTTCGGCCGACTCTCGAACGACGCGCGTCACTCGCAGTGCCGCAAACCCTAGCCACACGATGACTACCGGAGCCGCAAAGCCGAGCAGAGGCAGCGCCAGCCCAGGATGACGAACGCACAGGTGCGGATGACCATCGCTGTGTGCGAAACAATGACACTGCGTGAACGGGCTGGGCAGCAGCACCACGAGCACGATGACCAGCGCCAAAGCTGCCGGTGCCAGCGCCATCAGCGCGCGCAGGCGCGTGGAGGGCTGGGTATCGAGCCTATGCGTAAGCGGCATCAGCCCCGCCAGTGCCGACAGGCTGACGGCGCTCACCCAGGCTAGGGTAAGCGCCACCGACAGCGTCACGAGCAACACCGCGCTCATCCCTTGTCTCGCTTGCGGCGGGCCTGGATGAGCGCCGAAAGCTCAGCCAACACCGCGGGATCCGCGTGCTCGGCCGAGTCCAAAAACGCCATCAACACGTCGCGTTGCACGGGCACTTCGAGCTCCGTCAGCATGCGCGCCGCGCGCCCGCCGAGGTAGGCCTGGCGTGTGAGCACCGGCCAGTAGATGAACGCCTTGCCGTCCTTTTCGCGCGCGACGAGCCCCTTGTCGAACAAGCGATCGAGCACCGTCATCACGGTCGTGTACGCGAGCGCCTGCTCGCGCTCGAGGCACTCATGCACCTTGCGCACCGAAAGCTTGTCCGCGCTGTCCCAGAGCGCTGCCAAAATTGCAGCCTCCAACTCACCGAGCGGTTTTTTCGGCGCATCTGGCATAG
>JAYUYU010000140.1:0-16965 GCA_043752365.1 Myxococcales bacterium
GCCGCGCCCGCCGTCATCGCTCAGCGCGCCGTGTTGCCCGCCCTTTGCTTTGCGCTGCTACTAGGCTGGAGCCTGCGCTCGATGAGCTTCGCGCTGCGCGGGGGCAAGGGCCAAATCCCGCGCGCCGTCGTGAGCCTGATCGCCGGCGCGTCCTTGGTCGACGCGCTCTTCATTTCGCTCCACGGTCACGCCTACTTCGTGCTCGCAGCCCTCGGCATGTTCCTGCTGACTCTCAAATGGCAGCGCAAGATCCCCGGGACCTGACAGCGCTGTCCGCTACTTCATCGCGGGTGCCGTCTGGCAGCCGCGAAACGGCCCTTCTAGTAGCGCTTTTGCCAATTTTTGATGCCCGAGCTTACCGAAATGCAAGCCGTCCTTGTAGGGCGCCGCTAGCTCCGGGCAGAGCCGTTCGGGGTCGCCGCACGATAGCAGTGGGTAGGCGTCGAGTGTCGCCTTCACGGCGCCGGCGGCGGGCCTCGCCAAGATCCAGGCGTTGAGGCTTTGAGTGTTCTGCGAACGAGCGGGCGTGAACCAACGCTTGAAGTCACCCCATGGTGTAACGGTAATGGCGATGACGTCAGTGCCGCGCGCCTGCAGGTCCGTGTAGATGCGGCTCAAGTCGGCTTCAATGCGGGTCAGGCTGCGGTTGGCGGTTTGGTCGCTGTACAGGTCGTTCACGCCCCCGAACACGATGGCGTGCGAGTAGGCGTTGCCCTCCTTCAGCACCTCCGTTTCCAATCGCTTCTTGATTTGGTTGACCATGAAGCCGCCCTTGGCTCGGTTGTCGAACGACACGTTGGAGCAGCGCTCGCGCAGGATACGCACGTAGCCGCCGCCGCCGACCCTTTCGTCGGTGAGTGAATCGCCCAGCACCAACACGTGGCTGAGCGGACGACCGAGCGGAGTGGCGCTAGGCCCGGGGAGGGGCGCAGGCGCAGGCGCTGGCGCTGGCGTCGACGGGGCCGGGGCGGGCGGAGGCGGCGACGAGGACACGGCGCCCGCCGCCGAGCCCGATGCTGGAGCGGCCGCCAGCGCGATGGCGGTCGGATCGGCGTGCTGGCAGCTGCAAAGCCAAGAAATACAGCCCAAAGCCAGCCAGTAAACGCGTGTAGGGTAGGGGCGAGCCATGGGCGCCCGCGAAGTCTACCAAAGGACCAAGAAAGTTCCGGATTTGTTCTGGAACCGCTTCGTGTGTCGCCCCCTCGGCGCCGTGGTGGTCGACGTCGTCAAGGACACGCGCGTCACCCCCAATCAGATCACTTTGGCTTCGTTCGCGGTGGGCATGCTCGCGGCGGCGCTGCTGATCGCCTTGCCGGGGCGCGCCGGGTTGGTAGTCGCGGTGCTGGTGTACCAAGCGTCGTACGTGCTCGATTGCGCCGACGGCATGCTGGCGCGCTGGCGAGGCATCGCTTCGCCTGCCGGGCACTTGCTCGACTTCTTGATGGACGAGCTGAAGGCGTTCGCGATTCTGGCAGCCGCTGCCGTGCGCCTGCAGCTGGAGCACCCCGAACAGCCGTTCTTGCTGCTGGGAATCGCTGGCATGCTGGCGTTGGCGTCGGGCATTGCGCTCACGTCGTTTCAGCGGCACCCCGCCATCGCGCCAGCCAAGAGCTCGGCCGAGCCCGATCAACGCCCGCTGGCGCGGGTAATTCGGCTCGTCGAAAGCGGCGCCAAGTTCCTGATCCACTACCCTTCGTACATTCTGTACGTCGCCTTTACCGGCCGGCTGGAGCTGTATTTTTACCCGTACTTGGCCGTGAACGCCGCTTATGCGGCCCGCGCTTGGCTGGGCGTCGCGCTGCGTTTCGGTCGCAGCGCTGCCTGAAGGCTCAGCGCCGGCTGCGGCGGTCGCGCTCGAGATCTGCCAGGCGTGCCAGAACGCCACGTGCCACGATCGTCAAAACGTGGTCGATGACCTTGCGCGGGTCTTTGGGGTCGCCGCCGAATTCGAGCTTACTGCGCGCGGTCTTGCCCTTGGGCAGGCGTCCCAGCGCGGTGCAGCGCACCTTCAGCACGCCTCTCTCGACGCTAAGCTCGAGCTGTTCCAGGTAGAACCGATAGCTAATGCGGCTGCCACGGCCAGCGCCCCACTCCACGCGGTTCGCCTGCTGCTTGAGCGCCTTCTCGAGCACCCGGCTGATGCGTTGGTGTTCCGGCATGGTCGCCGGGACTACCAGCTGATCGAGGACGATGTGCGGTCGACCTTGGGGGCCGTCGTCCGGGCCGATCAGCGCCGGTTCGCCGGCAACGGCGACGTGGGGCAGCGCAGTCGTCAGCGTCAGGCTGGCCAGGAGGATGAGAAGGACGCGCACGGCCCAGCTAGCTAGCGCCACGGGCTACGCATGGCCAAGTTTCGCAGGCCAAATTTGTGGCGGTCTTTGGGGGAGGGGCGTGGTAGCGACAAACTACCGAATGCCCGTGCTTGCGTCCCATTTGCTCGAGCGCGACCCTCGAGGCCTCGAGCTCGAGCGGGACGTGATCGTGATAGGTGGCGGGGTCAACGGGGTGGGCGTGCTGCGCGACGCCACCTTGCGCGGCTTTTCGGTTTCGCTGTTCGAGCGCAACGACTTGGCGTTCGGCGCCAGCGGCAACTCCAGCGGCATGATCCACGGCGGTCCTCGTTACCTGTCGTACGACCCCGACGTCACGTACTCGTCGTGTCTGGATTCAGGGCACATTCAGCGCGTCGCGCCGCACTTACTATTCCGCATCCCGTTCTTGTTGCCGGTGTTCGAGGAGCCGGGCATCAGGGCGAAGGCAACCCTGGCCGCCTACGACGGCTTTTTCACACTTTACGACAAGTACCAGCCGTTGAAGGCGGGCAAGCCTCACGCCCGCCTTTCCGGGCACGACGTGCAGACGCTGGAGCCCGGGCTGGTGCCATCCCAAGGCGGCGTTTCGTTCGACGAGTGGGGCATCGACGGCGCGCGGCTGTGCGTGGCCAACGCGCGCGACGCCATCGAGCGGGGCGCCGAAGTGCGCGTCCACACCACAGTGCTCGAAATTTTGCGGCGTGAAGACGGCAGCGCTTACGGTGTTCGCTACCGCGATCGCCTCACGGGCGAAGTGGGCGTGCGCACGGCGCGCATCGTCGTCAACGCCACCGGCGCTTGGGCGCCGCTCACCGCGTCGTTGAGCGGGCTTTTGCCCGAGGCCGCGCGGCTACGTCCCGGCAAAGGCATCCACGTCTTCCTGGATAGGCGCGTCACCAACTACGCCATCGCGACCAAAGCCATCGATGGGCGTCAGGTGTTCCTGATGCCTTGGCAGAACGTGAGCGTGCTCGGCACGACCGACGACGACTTCTACGGCGATCTCGACGACGTGCTGGCGACCGGTGACGAGGTTCGCTACCTGTTTCAAGCCGTCGAGCGCGTTTTTCCCAGCATTCGTGACGCGCGCGCCATCGGTACCTGGGGCGGGGTACGGCCCACGCTGTGGGGCTGGGGCATGAACGAAGATCGCCTTTCGCGCGAGCACGAAATCTTGAATCACGCCAAGGACGGCGCCGACGGCCTCTACTCGATGGTGGGCGGAAAGCTCGCTAGCTATCGGCTCTTTTCCGAAGAAATGGCCGACGTCATCGCGCAGCGGTTGGGTCGCGGCTCGCCGTGTCAGTCACACTTGCTTGCGTTGCCGGGGGGCGATGAAGCCGTCGACCCCATGCGCTTGGTGCTGGAGGGCGGCATGGAGGCGGTCACCGCAACGCGCCTCGAGTACCGCCACGGCAGCCGCAGCCTGCGCATCCTCGAACGCATGCGGCAGGATCCGCGCGAAGCTGCGGTAGCGTGCGCTTGCGAGCCCGTCACGGTGGCCGAAGTTCGCTACGTCATCGATCAAGAGCTGGCGACCAGCGTGGAAGACGTCTCGCGCCGCACCAGGCTCGGCCTGGGGGCGTGCGGTGGCATGCGCTGCGCCGCGCGTTGCGGCCGGATCGTGGCGGATGCGACCGGTAAGAGTCCGGCACAAGGACTGGCGATGGCCATGCGGTTCTTGCGCGCTTCAGCTCGCCGTCGCAGCGCCGCCATTGGTACGGCTCAGGCGCGCTCCGAGGCGCTCGCCTTGGCGTCGCTGCGAGCCGAGCTGGGCGACGCGGCAGACGGGCCCGAGGCGTCGACGCCCGCTGACGGAGACGAGGCGTGAAGGTGCTCGTGCTGGGCGCCGGTTTCGCCGGGGTCGCCGCGGCCTTGGCGGCACGACGTGCTGGGGCCACCGTCAGCGTCGTGCACTCGGGTGCGGGCGCGAGCGCCTTGTACGCCGGGGCAGTGGATGGACCGGCTTTGCCCGATCAAGGCCCAGAGGCCGCGCTGCTCGGCGAACTCGCGGCCGCGCTCGGGCTTCGCTTGGGCTCGGGCACGTGGCTGGCTACCCGCGAGGGAGTGGTTCGTCCCAGCGCGGGCGCCGATGCTGCCGTGTTGAATTTGGCTCCGTTGGCCGGCAAACGTATCGGCCTGGTGGATGTGCCGCGTGACGACTGGGATGCGCCGCTCTTGGTGCGGGCTTTTTCCGAGAGCGACTGGGCGCGCGCCACCGCCACGCGCTTCGAGCTCGTGCCTCTTGATTTGCTGGAGAAGAGTTCCCAGCGGCGTGTGTCGCCGTTCGATTTTGCCGCCAGCTTCGAGCGCGCGGAGCGGCCGGCCTGGCTGAGCGAGGTGCTCAAGGCGCACGCCGGGCCCGACGCCTGGCTGTTTGGGCCGTGGCTTGGGGTCAAGCGCGAGCTGGCGCGGGAACTGAGCGCAAGCGTCGGTGTTCCCGTGGGCGAGGTCACCTCGCCACCAGGTGGGGTGGCCGGCGCGCGCTTCGAAGCCCATCGCGACGCGCTCTTGCGCACACTGCAAGCCGAAGTCGTGTCGGAGCGCGCGCTAGCTGTGCGACACACCGCCGCCGGCGTCGTATTGGAGCTCGATGGCAAGGCCGAGCTCGCGGCCGACGTGCTGGTGTTGGCGGCGGGAGGGTTTGTTTCTGGAGCGATTCGCCTTGGTGGGGCGCTGTCGGGCGCCGAGCCTGCCGGTTTCGAGCTAGCGCTCGCAGGGTTGCCCAAGGTTCGAACGCGCGGTGAGCTGGCCGGACCCGTTTCGTCACTCTTTGGGGTCGATCTGGCGGCGCGGGGGCGCCAGCTACTCGAGCAGGTGGGCCTCGCGGTCTCGGCTCGAGGGGAGGTTCTGGGCGCCCCGCGAGTGCTCGCGGCCGGTGATCTGCTCGCGCCTCGGCCTCCAAGCGTGGGCAGCGCGCTCCTGAGTGGTCTCCGGGCAGGGGCTTTGGCCGCGACTTTCGGCGGATGAGTTCGAGCAGGTTGGCCGAGCGGGCGCCGGCAATTCTGTTCGCCACTGAAAGGACCAGCACTGCCATTGCGCGACACGTTTGATTGGAGTAGGCCGGCTTTCGAAGGATTTCAAAGCAATGGTCGACCGCTCCCGCGATTCGTTTCAGACGCGCTCCGAGCTCTCCGTAGGTGACACCAAGTACACGTACTTCAGCTTGCCTAAGTTCGCGGCGCGAACCGGTAAGGACATTTCGAAGCTGCCGTACTCGCTGCGGATTCTGCTCGAGAACCTGCTGCGCTGCGAGGATGGCATTGCGGTAGAGGCCAAGGACGTCGAGGCCCTGGCGGCCTGGGACGCGAAGAAAGAGCCCGACAGCGAAATCGCGTTCCACCCGGCCCGCGTGGTCCTGCAAGACTTTACCGGCGTGCCTTGCGTGGTCGACCTGGCCGCCATGCGCGACGCCATGGCAGCTATGGGCGGCGACCCGGCCAAGATCAACCCGCTGTTCCCCGCCGAGTTGGTGATCGACCACTCGGTGCAGGTCGACAACTACGGCAGCGCCGACTCGCTCGTGCGCAACACCGAGACCGAGTACGAGCGCAATCAGGAGCGCTACGCGCTGCTGCGTTGGGCGCAGGGCGCCTTCGCCAATTTCGCGGTCGTGCCGCCGTCCACTGGCATCGTGCACCAGGTCAACCTCGAGTACCTGGCCCGCGTCGTGTTCGACAAGGATGGCGTGGCGTACCCGGACACCGTGGTGGGCACCGACAGCCACACGACGATGATCAACGGCGCAGGCGTGCTCGGCTGGGGCGTCGGCGGTATCGAAGCTGAAGCTGCCATGCTGGGACAGCCCATCAACATGCTGATTCCCCAGGTAATCGGCATGAAGCTGTACGGCACCTTGCCCGAGGGCGCGACCGCCACGGACTTGGTGCTGACCATCACGCGCATCTTGCGTGACAAGGGCGTGGTCGGGAAATTCGTCGAGTTCTTCGGCGACGGCCTCGACAACTTGCCGCTCGCGGACCGCGCCACCATCGGCAACATGGCGCCTGAGTTCGGCTCGACCTGCGGCATCTTTCCGGTCGACGAAGAGACGCTCAACTACCTGCGGCTCTCGGGGCGGAGCGCCGCGCGCGTGGCCCTGGTGGAAGCGTACGCCAAGGCTCAGGGGCTGTTCCGCGCCAAGGGTCAACCCGACCCGGTCTACACCGACACGCTGTCGCTCGACCTCGGTACGGTCGTACCGACGCTGGCAGGTCCGCGTCGCCCGCACGACAAGGTCGCGCTGACCGACGTCGGCGCCGGCTTCAAGAAAGTGCTGCCAGAGCTGGTCGCCCAAGCCAAGAGGAAGGCCAAGGGCGTAGCGGTTTCTGCCGAAGAGCTGGCGACGCGCGTTGCCTCGTCACATCGCGGGGAATCGTTCGAGCTCGGCAATGGCTCGGTCGTCATCGCCGCCATCACCAGCTGCACCAACACGTCCAATCCGTACGTCATGTTGGGCGCCGGCCTGTTGGCGAAAAACGCGGTAGAAAAGGGCCTTCAGGTCAAGCCGTGGGTCAAGACTAGCTTGGCGCCCGGGTCCAAGGTCGTCACGCAATACCTCACTCGAGCCAATGTGCTGTCCAGTCTCGAGCAGCTGCACTTCAACGTCGTCGGCTACGGTTGCACGACCTGCATTGGCAACAGCGGCCCGCTGCCTGAGACGATCAGCAAGTCCATCGGTGATGGGGAGCTAGTCGCGGTCAGCGTGCTCAGCGGTAACCGCAATTTCGAAGGTCGCGTGTCGCCGGACGTGCGCGCGAACTACCTGGCCAGCCCGCCATTGGTGGTCGCCTACGCCCTGGCTGGTCGCATCGACATCGACTTTGCCACCGAACCGCTAGGCAAAGACCAAGCCGGCAAGGACGTCTTTTTGAAGGACATTTGGCCGTCGCCCAAGGACGTCGCCGCCTCGGTCAAGCAGAACGTCACCTCCGAGATGTTCCGTCAAGAGTACTCCGAAGTCTTCAAGGGGGACGAGCGCTGGCGCGCATTGCCGGTTCCCGAGGGGGATCGCTTCGTGTGGGACCCCAAGAGCACCTATGTGCGGAAGCCGACGTTCTTCGACAACTTGCCGGTGGAGCCGGCACCGCTCACCGACATCACTGGCGCGCGCGTGCTCGCGACGCTTGGCGACTCGGTCACGACCGATCACATCTCGCCCGCTGGCAACATTTCCAAAACTTCGCCGGCCGCAAAATACCTGACCGACAACGGCGTCGCACCCAAAGATTTCAACCAATACGGGGCTCGTCGGGGCAATCACGAGGTGATGATGCGCGGCACGTTCGCCAACGTCCGCTTGCGCAACGGCTTGGTGCCCGGCGTCGAAGGCAGCTTCACCCGCTACCTGCCGACGAACGAACAAACCAGCATTTACGAGGCATCGGAGAAGTACCAAGCCACTAAGACGCCTCTGCTGGTCTTGGCCGGTAAAGAGTATGGCTCGGGTTCTTCGCGTGACTGGGCCGCCAAAGGCACCTTCATGTTGGGCATCCGCGCGGTGATCGCCGAGAGCTACGAGCGCATCCACCGCTCCAACCTGATCGGCATGGGCGTGCTCCCGCTCCAATTCCTGGAAGGGGAGACGAAGGAATCGCTGGGCCTAAGCGGCGAGGAGACCTTCTCGGTGCTCGGCATCAAGAGCGGCCTTCTACCGGGCAAACTGCTCGAGGTGGAAGCCACCGCGGCTGATGGCTCGATCAAGAAGCTCAAGGCCCGCGCCCGCATCGATACAGCGGTCGAGCTGTCTTACTACCAGCACGGCGGCATCTTGCAATTCGTGCTCCGCCAGCTGCTAAAGAGCTGACGTCGGCCCTAAGATTTCTCCAGGACGATTCGATTGATGGCTACTGCCGCGACTCAAAAGCCGCTCACACTCACCGCGACGACGATTGGAAAAAAGGCGCTGCTGGCCGTCAGCGGGGGCGTGCTGTTCGGCTTCGTGCTCGGGCACATGCTCGGAAACCTTCAGGTTTTTCTAGGGCCCGAGGTCTACAATCAGTACGCGGAGAGCCTCAAGGGTAACGCCGTGCTGCTGTGGTCGGTGCGCAGCATTCTGCTGCTGGCCCTCATCACCCACGTCGTGCTGGTGGTGCAGCTGTACGTGCGCTCGCTTGCTGCGCGGCCCGTTGCCTACCGGGTGAAGAAGAACATTGCGACGACCTACGCCGCTGCCACGATGAAGTACAGCGGGCCGGCGCTGCTCCTGTACATCTTCTTCCACCTCGCGCATTTCACGGCGCCCGGCCTTTCGCTCGGTGACCACCAATTCAGCCCGCTCGACGTGTACGGCAACTTCGTGGCGAGCTTTCAGGTGCCGTGGGTCACGCTGCTGTACGTCACGGCAAACTTGCTGCTCGGCATGCACCTGTACCACGGCGCCTACAGCTTGCTGCAGTCGCTGGGCTTGAACCACCCGCGCTACAACGCCCGCGCCCGCTTGGGTGCGCGCGGCTTCGCTCTCGTCATCACTGCTGGCAACGTCGTCATGCCGCTCAGCGTGCTGTTCGGCCTCATTCGCTAACGCTCGGACGAATATCTCATGGAACTGAACGCTCGCGCTCCTGCGGGACCGATCGAGAACCGCTGGAGCGACCACCGCTTCCAGAGCAAGTTGGTCAACCCGGCCAACCGCCGCAAGTACCGCGTTATCGTCGTAGGCTCCGGCCTGGCCGGTGGCGCCGCCGCCGCGACCTTCGGCGAAATGGGCTACAACGTCTCGTGCTTTTGCTACCAAGATAGCCCACGCCGCGCGCACTCCATCGCCGCGCAAGGTGGCATCAACGCCGCTAAGAACTACCAGAACGACGGCGACAGCACGCACCGCCTGTTTTACGACACCGTCAAGGGCGGAGACTTCCGTGCGCGGGAGTCGAACGTGTACCGTCTCGCCGAGCTGTCGGTGAACATCATCGACCAGTGCGTGGCGCAGGGCGTGCCGTTCGCGCGTGAGTACAGCGGCTTGCTCGCGAATCGTTCGTTCGGTGGGGCGCAGGTTGCTCGCACCTTCTACGCGCGGGGCCAAACGGGGCAGCAGCTCTTGCTCGGTGCCTACCAAGCGCTCGAGCGGCAAATCGACGTCGGCACCGTTGAAATGCATCCGCGCACCGAAATGCTCGACCTGATCGTGATCGACGGCCGCGCGCGCGGCATCGTCGTGCGCGACTTGGTGACCGGCAAGGTCTCGGCCCACATCGGTGACGTCGTCGTGCTGTGCTCGGGCGGCTACGGCAACGTCTTTTACCTCTCGACCAACGCCAAGGGCTGCAACACCACCGCGACTTGGCGGTCGCACCGCCGGGGCGCGTTGTTCGCTAACCCCTGCTACACGCAGATCCACCCCACGTGCATCCCGCAGAGCGGCGACTACCAGTCCAAGCTCACGCTGATGAGCGAGTCGCTGCGCAACGACGGCCGCGTCTGGGTGCCCAAAAACGCAGCAGCTTGCTCGAAAGATCCGGCGTCCATCCCGGAATCCGAGCGGGACTATTATCTCGAGCGCCTCTACCCAAGCTTCGGCAACTTGGTGCCGCGCGACATCGCCTCGCGTCGCGCCAAGGACATGTGCGACGAAGGCCGCGGCGTCGGTCCCGACGTGGCGGGCGTGCGTCGCGGCGTGTACCTGGATTTTGGCGACGCCATCAAGCGCCTAGGCCGGCCGGTCGTGGTCGAGCGCTACGACAACTTGTTCCAAATGTACGAGCGCATCACGGGTGAAAATCCCTACGACGTGCCGATGCGCATGTACCCGGCGATCCACTACACCATGGGCGGCTTGTGGGTCGACTACGACCTGCAGAGCACCGTGCCCGGTCTGTTCGTCGGCGGCGAAGCGAATTTCTCCGACCATGGCGCCAACCGCCTCGGCGCGAGCGCTCTGATGCAGGGCCTGGCGGACGGCTACTTCATCTTGCCGGTAACGGTGTCTAACTTCCTGGCCTCGCAAAAGGCGAGCATGGTCGACGAGAATCACGTGGCCGTGAGGCAGACGGTTGCCGAGGTCGAAGAGCGCATCAACCGGCTGCTCAGCATCAAGGGCAAGCGCACGCCCGACTCCTTTCACCGCGAGCTCGGGGCCTTGGTGTGGGACCAATGCGGCATGGCCCGCACCGAAGCCGGCCTCAACTTGGCTCTGCAGAAGATCCCAGCGCTGCGCGAGGAGTTTTGGAGCAACCTGGCCGTGCCTGGCACCGGCCAAGAGCTGAACCAATCGCTCGAAAGAGCCGGCAGAGTGGCGGACTTTCTCGAGTTCTCCGAGCTGATGTGTCGCGACGCGCTGCACCGCAACGAGTCGGCGGGTGGGCACTTTCGCGAAGAGTTTCAGACTGACGACGGCGAGGCCAAGCGCAACGACGAGGAGTTCTCCTATGTCGCGGCATGGGAATACACCGGCGACGTGTCCCGTCCCAAGCTGAACAAAGAACCGCTCACCTTCGAATACGTGCACCCAAGCCAGAGGAGCTACAAATAATGTCTCGCACGATGAACCTCGTGCTGAACGTCTGGCGCCAAAAGAGCGCCGGTGCTCGCGGTCAGTTCGTTCGCTACGAGGCCAAGAACGTCAGCGACCACATGTCGTTCCTCGAGATGCTCGACGTGGTGAACGAGGAGCTTTCCGCGAAGGGCGAGGAGCCGATCGCCTTCGACCACGATTGCCGCGAAGGCATTTGCGGAGCGTGTGGCGTGGTGATCGACGGCGTGCCGCACGGTCCTAACGGTGGCACCACCACCTGCCAGCTGCACATGCGCAGCTTCAAAGAAGGCGACGAGCTGACCATCGAGCCGTGGCGTGCCGCTGCCTTCCCAGTCGTGCGAGATCTAGTGGTCGACCGCAGCGCTTTGGACCGCATCGTCCAGGCCGGGGGCTATATTTCGCTGCGTACTGGCAGCGCGCCCGAGGCCAATTCGTTGCCGGTCGCCAAGATTGCCTCGGATTCGGCCTTCGACGCCGCGACCTGCATTGGCTGCGGCGCCTGCGTGGCCGCATGCCCGAACGCATCCGCGGCTCTATTCACCGCCGCCAAGATTTCGCACTTGGCCCTGCTGCCGCAAGGCGAACCCGAACGCCAAGACCGCGCGCGCAAGATGGTCGGGCAAATGGACGCGGAGCGCTTCGGTCATTGCACCAGCCACGGCGAGTGCGAAGCCGCCTGCCCCAAAGGCATCAGCATCGGCTTCATCGCCAAGATGAACCGCGAGTTGCTGTCGGCCATGGCGACGGCTCCAAACGAAGTCCCGGCCCGCAAGTAGAGCCCTGGCAGGGGTCACAGCGGGCGCACGCCGTCGCTAGCCCGGGTTTTGCGCCGTTGGCGCTTGGCCCTTGATGATGGAGCCGACTTTGCGAAGCTGGACGAGACGGTGATTCGGCGCTGCGGCTACGGCTTCGTAGCAGGCTCCGCTGGCGGCTTGAGCGGCGTTTTGCTGTAGCTGCCGGTCACCACGCGGTAAGCAATCTTCAAGGCTTCGTCGACGCCGGTCTCTGGGTCGACGGGCACGTCGCGCGACATGCCCAGGTCGGTTTCTTCACCGGCCGCAGTGTCCACAGGCCCTTTATGAGCTTCGGGTGGTGCTGGCGGCTTCAGTAGCGGCGCGAGGCCGCCTTCGACGGGCGGCAAGTAACCTTGGAGGTTTTGCTCTTTCAGCACGCCGTAGCCCAGCGCAACGCTGGCGCCGCCGACCAAGATGTCGGGCTTGACGCCCTGAGCCTGAATCGGCCGACCACTGGGCGTGTAGTAGCGCAGCGTGGTGAGGCGGAGCCCCGCGCCGCCGGGTAAATCGACGATGCTTTGCACCGACCCTTTGCCGAAGGTCGGGGCGCCGACGATCGGCGCGCGCTTGTTGTCTTGCAGGGCCCCGGCCACCAACTCCGCGGCGCTGGCGCTGTATTCGTTGACCAGCACGACGACGGGGCCGCGGCGCAGCGCGCCCAAGCCGTCGGCCCGCAAGTCATCGACGATCTGGCCGCGACGCCGCGTGGTGAAGATGACGCCGCTGGACAAGAACTCGTCGGCGACCGCGGTGGCTTCGTTGACCAGGCCGCCGGGATTGTTGCGCATGTCGAGCACCACGCCGGTGAGCCCCGCCGGCGCCGCCTCGCGCAGCAGCTTCAGTTGTGCCAGCAGCTCGCCGTGCGTCCCCGTCTGAAAGCTTTTGATGCGCAGGTAGCCGACGCTACCCTTGAGCGATTTGCGAGCGACGCTGGCGACGTTGATAATTTTGCGCGTGAGCCGGAAATACAGCAACTTGTCCTGGCCCTTGCGGCGCACCGTTAGCAGCACCTTCGTGTCGGGCTCGCCGCGCATCATGCGGACTAGGTCAACCGCGCTTTTCCCCCGCACTGGTTGGTTGTCGATGGCCAGGATACGATCGCCCGGCAACACGCCGCTCAGCGCCGCGGGCGAGCCTTCGATGGGAGCGATGATGGTGATGTACTCGTCGCCGAAATCCACTTCCACGCCGATGCCGCCGAAGTGTCCTTCCGTGTCCGCCTGGAAGATGCCGTAGTCCTCGGCGGGCAGGTACGACGAATGCGGATCGAGCTCGGCCACCATGCCCTTGATGGCGCCCTCCACGAGCCTGCGCCGCTCGACCGGATCGACGTATTCGTTCTCCACCCAGGCCAGCACACGGCCCAGCTGCTCGAAGGGGAAGTAGGGGTTGTCCCATTCGGTCTTGGCTCTCGCCTCCCGAACGTGCCCCAGCCAGCCCAGGCCCGTCGCAAGGGCAGCGCCGAAGCACGTGGCCACGCCAAGCTCCAAGAATCTGCGCCGCCGGCCCGCGCCCAAAAGCTGCATAGCTGGAGTGTTCAGCGCCCTTACGGCCCGAATCAAGCCCAGCCGTCCAAATCCGCTCGCCACGCCGCTTGCGCCGGACCCGCGTTGCGCCAAAAAACCGAGTAGAAAGCCGGGCTAGAACAGCGCGAGCCAGGCCGGGTGAGGCCGCGCGATTGAGGAAGAACGGCGAGAGAACAAAGACTCGGGCGAACCCTATTGATTCTGAGGGTCTGTGGGTGGTAGTGATGAGGTTCGCGTTTTTGACGGTGTCTCGCGACACCTCACTACATACCGAGGGTGTGCGTGGCCGACAACGAAACCAACAAGACCGCCGGTAGCGATAAGCGCAAACAAAGCCTGTACTTCCCTGAGGCTATGCTGCAGGAGATCAAGGACGAGGCGGCGCGGCTAGACCGCTCCCTGTCTTGGGTCGTGCAGCGCGCTTGGAAGATGGCTCGCCTCGAGATTAAGAAGATCCCGAGCGTGAACGACATCAGTGACGACGAGGACGAGGCCCCCACCACCTGATTCGGCGCTCGAGTCGTTCGCGCTAGGTCGCGACGGCACTCGTCTCTACGTCCGACAGCATGCGCCAGCGGCGGAGGCGAAAAGTGCGCCTACTCTTCTGCTTTGCGACGGCTTAGTCTGCGACGGGTACATTTATCGGTACCTGTGGGATGAGCTGTCTCAGCTGCAGCCGGTAGCGCATTTTCACTACCGCGGCCACGGACGCAGTGGTTTGCCAGTCGATCGCGAGCAGGTCGACGTAGCGGCGCATGCCGCCGACATGAACTCCGTCCGCGAGCACTTGGGAGATCCCGAAGTGGTGCTGGTGGGGCATTCGCTCGGTACCCAGGTTTGTCTCGAGGCTTATCGGGCTCGTCCAGAGCGGGTCAAGGCGTTGGTGTTGCTGTGCGGCAGCTTTGGCCGCATCACCCACACGTTCAAGGGCTCCGACGTCCTGTCGTCGGTATTGCCGAACATCCAAGATTTCAGCGCGCGCCACCCCCGCTTGCTGCGCGCGCTGTGGGCTCGAGTCCCCGTTCGAGCGGCCATCAAGCTCGGAGTGCTGATGGGGGACATTGATCCGAACAAGGTGCGGGTCGAAGACGTCGAGCCCTACTTCCGCCATGCGCTGCACGTCGATTTTCAGCTCTTCGTGCGCATGTTGCGCGCAGCGGGCGAGCATTCCGCCGAAGATTTGCTGCCGCTCATTGATGTGCCCACGCTGGTCGTCGCAGGCTCCAAGGACACTTTCACCCCTCCCGAGGTCTCGGTGGCCATGGCCGAGAGCATTCCCGGAGCGAGACTTTTGCTGATTCCCGGCGGTTCCCACATTTTGCCGCTCGAAGAGCGAGCTCAGCTGGGCGAAGTGCTGGGCGATTTTTTGCGCTCGTTGTGAGATACTGCGAGCTCGAGAGGGGCGGCCTTTGTCCCTTTGACCGGCACATGACGGAAGAGCTGAGCTCGGAGCTGGTGAGTGCCCTGTTGGGGCTCTTCGCACACGATCTTCGCAATCCGCTATCCGCGTTGCACAGCAACGTGAGCTTCTTGGGCTCCGTCGTGGGCGCTGGCGACACCGAGGCGCACGAAGCCCTGGAAGACGTCGCGGCTTCGAGCGACGCGCTCGGGCACATCACGGACAATCTGGAGTTGTTCGCGATCGCGCTCGACGGCGCCAAGCCGCGCGAGGCCCAGGAGTTCCCGGTGCGTGAGTTCTTGCGCGAGGCCGCGCAGAAGTCGCGGCGCTTTGCGGAGAGCTACCGCGTCACGCTCGAAATGGACGCGGAGTCGGGCAGCGTGCTGCGTGCGTTCGCTAATCGAGACATGTTGCTGCGCTCGCTCTCGAATCTGATTCGCAACGCCATTCAGCACGCCGGTGAGACCGGCAAGGTGACGGTTCGTGCCTCGCGCGAGGGCAGCGACGTCGTGATAGGCGTGACCGACAGCGGCGTGCCGCTCGCGGCCGAGATGGGCGAGCAGGCCTTCACGGCGGAGGGCCAGCTGTCGACCAAGAACTTCTCGGGGGGCCGCTACAGCCGTGGCCTTGGGCTGTACGCGGCCAAAATCGCCGCTCGCGTCGCAGGCGCAACGGTGCGTGGGGGCACGGCGCCCATCAGCCCCGCGCGCTTCGACCTTTGCGCTACGGCGCGCTGAGCGAACGCTGCGCTTTGCCAGCCGCGAACACGAACCAGCGCGATAGCGGGTAGTTCCAGCCGAGGTAGACCGCCGCGCGGACGAACGACCATGCGATGGGGAAGGAGCCGACCCAGGGCAGGAGCGTAGGCACACCAGCGGAATTGAACAAGGCGCTGGTGGCCCAAACGAACAGGAAGCGCATGGCCTGCGGCAGGGCTCGGGCCGAGCTGGCTTGAAACGTCCAGCGCCGGCTGAGGCCGAACGCCACCGAGCCGCCGGCGACGCAGCCAAAGAACGTCGCGAAGCCGGCTGCCGTGCCCAGGCCGTGCAAGCAGCTGGCGAATGCAAAATCGATCGCTGTCGCTAGAGCGCTGGTCGCAGCGTAGCGGCCGAAGGCGGCATCAAAGAAGCGAAACGGGGCCCGCATGCGCCGTTGTTTCTGGGGCAGGGTCGGCGCGTCGTAAAGGGGTCAGCCTGCCATCGCGGGCGCCGCGTCAGCCGAGCCCCCGAGACACGCCATGGGTGATGCCGTCACGTCGCTGCGCAGGACCATCAGGCGGCGTCTCTCGCCCCCCACGATTTCCGCCACCAGCGACGCGCACCCACCACAGCCCGAGCCAGCTCCGCAGGTCTCGGCTACGTCCGTGCAACTTCGAGCGCCGGCGTGGACGCTGGCCCGGATTTCTCGGTCGGTGACACCATGGCAGTGGCATACGATCATCGCGGCTGAAAGAACCCTAGCTTATTGAAAGTGATTGTCAAAGTCGTTTCGTAAGTAGGCGTTCTTCCATGGATTTGCGGGCTTTCTAGCTGAGCGCTGCCGCCCGCTTCACGCCCTGGGTGCTGTGTTACCGTGCCGGCACCATGCGAGGCGATGCCGAAGTCGTAGATGCGTTGAACGAGATCCTCACGTCGGAGCTCACCGCTATCAACCAGTATTTCATCCACTACAAGATGTGTGAGAACTGGGGCTACAAGCGCCTCGGCAAGAAGAAGCGCGAAGAGTCGATCGAAGAGATGAAGCACGCCGACAGGGTGATCGAGCGCATTTTGTACTTGGGAGGCGTGCCCAACATGCAGCGGCTCTCGCCGGTTCGAGTCGGCGAAGAACCGATCGAGATGCACAAGCTCGACCTGACCCTGGAGCTTGAAGCCGTCGCGCGTCTCAATCGCGCCGTGCAGCTCTGCCTGACCAAGAACGATGCCGGGACCCGCGAGTTGGTCGAACACATTCTCAGCGACGAAGAAGACTCAATCGACTGGCTCGAAGCGCAGCTGCACCAGCTCGGCGATATCGGCCGCGAGAACTATTTGGCGCAGCAGCTCGAAGACTGAGAGGGGTCAGGACCAGGGGTCAGGGACCAGGGGTCGGCCGGTCCAGGTTTGGCGCAGCAGATCGAAGACTGAGAGGGTAAGGGACCAGGGGTAAGGGACCAGGGGTCAGCCGATCCAGGGGTCAGGGTGAGACGAGGGCGTCGCGTCGCGCGGTGTACTTCGTCTCTCGAAATCCCTGCTCCGTCCCGCGCCGTCCGCTTCACCGATCCCCAACCGCTACCCCTAATCCCTCTGCAGCCTGACCCCTGACCCCTGACCCCTCCCTTAGGGCTGCACGATCACGACTGTTTCGGGCTTGCGAAACAGCGCCTTGCCCGTTTCGCCGGGGCAGCCCCAGCAAGTCGAAAAATGTACGCGGGGCTTGATGTCCGGGCTGTAGGCGAGCGCGACGGGGCCAGGCTCGTTTT
>JAYUYU010000141.1:0-2802 GCA_043752365.1 Myxococcales bacterium
CACGTACCTACACACGCAATCCGCAGCACGCCCACCCGAGCACTCTCCTCGACTCCGATCCTGTCCATTCCGCGCATAGCCAACCGGACGCATCGGACAGATCGGACACCAATTCCCAGAACTACTCCCATGAGAGACAAGACTAAACACTCTGGGGAAGTGCTGTCCCATCCGTCCGGTCCTGTCCGGTTCGGGACGCGTTGCACACTTGGGACACGTGATCTCGAGAGCTGCAACCTGCAGATCCGTGTCCCAAGCGTCCGCGGCTGCCTTGCCCGCGCACGCAACCAAACCCATGGGACGACCGCCCCGGTGGGTCTCCCAAAACCCATGGGACAGGACACCCGACTGCCGCGAACGCTCAAGATCGACGATCTTGATCACACATGATCGATCTCAATCCTCACCAGCTCCGGGTGGTGGCCGCCGCGGCGTGCTGTCACCCCGCCACGGTCAAACGCTTTCTGGACGACAGGCCCATCCGTTCGACTTGCCGCGAGCGCATCGAAAAGGCCCTCGCGAGCATCCGCGAGGGCACCGTTGCTCCCTCTCCGACGAAGGCGCGCACGTGAGACAAACCCCTCATAATCCGGCTACAGACGCGCGCCCAGCCGCCGCGCTGACCGTCGCCGAGCTTCACGCCCTATTCCGGACCGTCGTCGCGGAGAATGCGCCCCAATCGCCTGTCCCAGCCCTACTTGACCAAGCTGAGCTAGCGCGGGAGCTGCGCACCAGCACCCGCACGATCCGCTCACTGGTTCGCCGCGGGCTCCCTGAACTTCGGCTAGCCGACTCGCCACGCTACGAGCTCGAGCCGGTCCTTGAGTGGCTTCGCGCACGAAAGCAGCAAGCACAATGACCAGCGACCCCACTGTATTCGTGAAGGACGGCCAGGAAGGGTACGGCTGGCCGAACGATGACGGAGCTTCGCCAGTAGAGCTGCGCCCCGGTTCCGCGTCGCAATTGCTCTCAACGGCATTCGAGTATGACGCGCACTTGGTCCAATACTCGCCGGAGAGGTGGCCGAACGCTTCAGGCGGCAAACCTTGTCGCCTGAATCTCTCGAGGTTCACGACGGAACACTTCGCTGAGACCGGCGCGATTGCCATGAACCTGATTGCTTTTGACGTAGACGATCCCGTAGCTCACGCATCGGAGATCCCGTTTCGCGACGAGTGGTTTCGCGACGAGTGGCCCAAGATCGTTGCACTTCGTGAGCGGCACCCTGAGCTGGTCGTGTTCACCTCACGGGGCGGCTATCGAATCGTGGGCAAGATCGATCCGATCTACTTGACCTCTCCGGAATGGTGTCAGCTCTGGACGCGCCTCTACGAAGCGTGCATGGCGTACTTGAAGCTTTTTCGCATCAACGCGGATGCTACAAAGGACGCCCCGCGGCTCTTTCGCTCGCGGCTCGTAGTGCGCGACAGGATGCCGACGAACGAGCGCTATCAAGCGCAAGGAGATCTGACCCTCGGTGCTGTCTGGGCGCTGCCGGCAGAGGTCTGCGACCTTGCGCGGCAAGCTGCGCCAGCCCCTCTACCGCAGAACTCGAGCACGCTCGACGAGACCGCCTCGCCCGATCTCGTCGTGCGTGCTCGAGCCTACCTCGCCAATGTTCCAGCCGCGATCCAAAACCAAGGCGGTGACGCCCAAACGTTCAAGGCCGCTCTTGCGTGCCACGGCTTCGGCTTGAGTGAAGCGCAGATCTTCGAGTTGCTTAAAAGCGACTACAACCCCCGTTGCCGGCCCCCTTGGCCTGATCAACAACTGAGACACAAGGCGCGAGGGGCGAGCCGGTCACGCGCACAGAAAGGCTTCAAGCTCAGCGAGGCCTTCATGCGCACGGATCTCGGCAACGCTCAGCGACTGGTCGCCGAGCACGCCGGCACGATTCGCTTCTGCCCTCAACGTCGGAGGTGGCTTCACTGGGCTGGAACACGCTGGGCCTGGGACGAAACCGGCGAGATCGTGAGGTTTGCCAAGCGCGCGATTCGCAGCATGTACGGTGAAGCGGAAGGGAAAGACGACGACACCGAGCGGAAGGACTTGCTCAAGCACGCGGTCGCAAGCGAGTCCGCGCCGCGAATCGACGCAATGATCAAGCTCGCTCAGACGGAGCCAGGGATCCCGGTCCTACTGGACGAGCTCGACGCAGATCCATGGGCATTTAACGTCGAAAACGGCACTTTGGATCTTCGCACCGGCACGCTGCGCCACCACGATCCCACGGACCTGATCACGAAGCTCGCTCCGGTGAAGTTCGCCCCGGACGCGCGTTCAGCGACGTGGGAAGGCTTCATGAACGACGCCACTGGCGGAGACCCTGAGCTAGCCGCGGCCATGCAGCGCGCCGCTGGCTACTCCCTTCAGGGTAACGTGACGGAGCGTCGGTTCATGATGTTGAAGGGACCGCCCGGTACGGCTAAAAGCACTTTCATTGAAGCGCTGGCCGCCACGTGCGGCGACTACCACCAGACCGCCGATCCCGAGACCTGGCTCGTTCACTCGAGCACGGGCGGCAACCGCGGCGATCTCGTGCGCCTCTCGGGGACACGTCTCGTCACTTCCGTTGAAGTACGAAAAGGCGCCAAGTTCGACGAGGCCCTGATCAAGCGGGTCACGGGGGGCGACGAGCTGACTTGCGCCGCAAAGTACGAAGCCGAGGTTACGTACCGTCCCCAATTCACGCTCTGGCTCGCGCTGAACGACCCTCCGATGATCCGGGACGACGACGCCGGCATGTGGGCACGGGTATGGGCGGTGCCGTTCTCCAACGTGATCCCCCCCGCGCTGCAAGAT
>JAYUYU010000142.1:0-2799 GCA_043752365.1 Myxococcales bacterium
ACCGTGCCGATGGGGCACCCCATCACGTCGGCGATCTCTTTGTACGACAGCTCTTCCACGTCGGAAAGAACCACCGCCGTTCGATAATCT
Source organism: Myxococcales bacterium (assembly GCA_043752365.1). Taxonomy (GTDB): domain Bacteria; phylum Myxococcota_A; class Polyangia; order Polyangiales; family Polyangiaceae; genus PMG-095. The sequence continues at coordinate 91 of JAYUYU010000142.1, forward strand.
TCCGGTAGCTCGTCGAGCGCGCGACCAATTTCGGAGGCCAACATGGGGCGCAGAGCTTGCGACTCAGGGTCGCGCATGGCCTCCATCGTTTGCGAGCTGATCCAGCCATCGGCGAGCGGATCGGCGTCGGGACCTTCCAACACGCTGCGCTCGAGCCCGCCGCGGCGATAGCGGTTGATGAACGTGTTCATCAGAATCCGAATCAGCCAGGCGCGCAGGTTGGTGCCGCTCTCGAACTGGTCGCGGGCGCGCATTGCCTTGAGCAGCGTGTCCTGGACCAGGTCTTGAGCATCGGCCGGATTTTTGGTGAGCCGGGTGGCGACGCCCAACAAAGCCGGTAGCTCTGCCAGTGCGTCGGTTTCGAAAACTTTGCTGGTGAGGCGACCTGGGCGGTTCATGTGGAGGGTCGTGGTGGGAACCAGGGCCTTTTCTCGTTTATTCCGAGCGCGACGAGACGTCGTCTTTACCGCGCTTCTCGAGCTCGTCGAGCCGGTCCGCCAGCCGCTTCACCTCTTGCTGGAGCTCGCGGAAGGCCGCAAAATTCGGCAGAACCGTCCGAATTCGTTCATCAATCGCGCTCTGCCACTGCTCGAAGGTCGCCCGGAGCCCCTTGGATTCCTTGGTCTGTGACATGTCGTCGTCCTCTCGAGGGCCAGGTGGCGTTGAGCCGGTCGCTTCACCCTCGTCCTTAACTGGCGGAATGAGCTTACCGATGGGGCCCTCTCGCAGCTGAGTAAGGATCTTTTCGCCGCGATTTCGAATCAGCGCCTTGAGCGTAGCGATGGGGATGGCGCGAGGCTTGTTGCGAAGCTCCTCGGAGATAATTAGCGCCAGGGTGACGTCGGTTTTGTCCTCTTTCGTCGCGTTATCGATGATCTGAACGTCCTCGCCGTTCCGAATCATTTCCGCGATCTGCAAGAGGGTGACGTAGCTAGAGCCGCGCGTATCGTAGAGCTTACGGTTGGAGTAGCGCTTGATGATGCGCCGGTCGGCGGACTCTTCCGACTCGTCCGCGGCAGGGATGTCGGGTTCGTTGCTCATGGCTGGTGCGGCTTTCCAGTATGGCGCACAGCGTCAAGCCGGTCAAAAACCCCCTCGAAGGCCCCTGGTTTTACGGCCGAGGCGCCGCGACCACGCTCGGCTCACGCCGTCTTGACCAGCGACGGTGCCGTCAAGTCGGCCCGGTCTTGCTGGCCGAGCTCGAGAATCCATTCGAGAAATGCCGAAAAGCTCGGATGTCGAACGCCGATCTCGTTCACCCAAGCGATGACTTCGTACTCACCGTCGGTCTGTCTGACGCTGGGGTTGAACGCGAACAGGGTGGTGCCCTCGAGGTCGGCGCCGAACGGAATCAAGCTACGCGCCCGCGGGCGACGCGGTGGTCCCAGTTCCGGCAAGGGAGTCTCGGCGGCTTCGAAGGCGGCGCGCGCTAAGTCCTCGTACTTTCTGTGTCCCAGGTTGGCGGTGCCAAGCAGACTGGCGCCGTCGAAGAAGCGCGGCCAGCCGTCGTGTAGCGACAGAAACGCTCGATACGACGGCGGAAGCTTGTGCTTCAAACGTTGCTCCGCACGCTTGAGCGCGACTTCGGAGGCGGCTGGATTCGGGATCAAACCCAAATCGCGGAATGGCTGGAGCCACGAGATCTCGGTATGAGTCTCGCGAATTTTGATCAGGAGGTCGTGCAGATCCATGGGGCGGCTCCTCGCGGCAATCGACCTAAAGCACGAGGCGGCGACTCCGCCCAAATTTTCGCCCATTCGGAGCCGAGCCTGTATACGAGCCAGGTGAAGGCTTCGCTCTTCGCTCTGACGGCCCTGGTGCTCGGGTGTTCGTCTCCAAGCTCTGGCCCCGGGCTGCTCCAGCTAACGGAGCTGTCGGCGCGCCAAGTGGGTCGCGGAGACAAGCTGGAGATCACCGGCGCCGGGTTTCCGGAGGGTCGAGTGGCGCGACTCACGTTCCGCGGGGACGTGTTTCGTCCAGGTCGGGGCGCCGCTCATGACATCGAGGTGTCGATTCCGGCGACCACCGCCACGCCCCACGTGCTGGAAGCGACCATCCCCGAGGAGCTCGTCAGCGCGTTTTGCGGCCGGGACGACGGCGCCCACGCTACCTTCCGGGGCGACATCACGGCCGCGTTCGCACCTCGGAAGAGCGGCGCCTCGCCGGTTGCGGGTTCGCTGCAGGGCGTCGTGCTCGACGTCGAGCCCAGTCACGAATCGGAAGACGACCGCGCCTTGGCAGTCAAAGAAGGCGAGCGCTTCGCGGCTTTTTTGGGCGTGAGCATCAGCGCCGACGGCGCCGGACCGCTGCGCATCCAAAAGCTCGATGCGCAAGGTCGCGGCGCCGAGGTCGGCCTGGCTGCCGGCGACGTGCTCGAAGAGCTTTCAGGCGTTCGTCTGGGTGACATCTCCGACTTCGTTCCACCCCGACGCGCGCGCACGGCTCGCATCGGTTTGCACCGAGGCGGTGTCAGCGAAGGCGCAGTGATGGCGATCGATGTCGCGGAATTTAGACCGGGCACGCTGTCCGACCTGACTCCTGCGCTGGCGCTCGTCGGTAGCGCGCTGCTCGCACTGCTGCTCGCGTTGTCTCCGCTCGGTCGCTTCTCGACCTGGCTGGCACTGGCGGTGTCAGCACGAAGTCGAGGTAACGGGCTGAGGTCGCGCGTCCGCAGCGAGCACTGGGCCGCGGTGGCCCGAGGCCTTTCGG
>JAYUYU010000143.1:0-7232 GCA_043752365.1 Myxococcales bacterium
GCGTGGACCAAAGGGCACCTCGCGAGGGACTACCCGGATCAGGTTGCGGAGCGTCGAACGGCTCGCACCGATATTTCGCGACTCGAGCGACACATCTACCCGGTCATCGGCGACGTGCCTGTGCGCGAGCTTGCCCTGGCCCACATCGAGCGAGCCATGGCGTCGCTTGAGGGCAAGCGCGTGACTCAGCGCAAGCTGTCGGGACTGACGCGCCGCACCATCGCGCTCATCCTTAACCGGCTGCTTAACCTGGCGGTGTACCCGCTGAAGATTCGCACCTCCAACCCCATGCCCAAGGGTTTTGCTCCCAAAGGCGGCAAGCGCCGGGCAATGGCCTACCTCTACCCCGATGAGGACGCGGCCCTGATGGCATGCGAGGCCATTCCGGAGCGCGAGCGCCTGCTTTGGGGTTTCCTCGCCCGTGAGGGCTGCCGGGTCTCGGAGGCCCTTGGGCTGCGCTGGTCGGACCTCGACTTGGACCGGGGCGCCGTTCGGCTCGACCGCAACAAGACGGATGATCCCAGAGCATGGGCGCTGGCCCCCGGGGTCGCGAAAGCTCTGGAGCGCTTCGAGGGCGAGCCGCGGGAGCTAGTTTTCGAGCCGCCGGCAGATCCGCTGAGTCTGGCCGAGCTGCTACGTGCCCGCCTGCTGCAAGCCGGAATCACGCGGGACGAGCTGCACTACGCGAGCCCCGAACGCCTTGCCCTGCGCGCCCACGACTTGCGCGGCAGCTTCGTGACAATCGCGTTTGCCAACGGCCGATCGGAGTCGTGGGTTTCGGATCGCACCGGGCACCGCTCGTCGCAGATGTTGGCGCGTTACAAGCGAGCGGCGCGCACCGCGGCGGAGCTGGATCTGGGTGACTGGGTCCCGCTTGACGCTGCTCTTGGGACAGCTGCTGGGACATCTTGGAGCCGATTGTCGGACTTGAACCGACGACCTGTGCTTTACGAAAGCACTGCTCTACCACTGAGCTAAATCGGCGAAAGGAGCGGGAGGATACTTGCGGGCGTCGGTTAGTCAAGCGGAACGCCTTCTGCTAGGTTTCGCGGCGTTATGAGCGGCAAGGTTCAGGGTTTTCGGTTCGGCGCGGTCTCGGCAGGCATCCGGAAGGACGGCCGTATCGACCTGGCTTTGGCGGTTTGCGACCGTCCGGCCGTCACGGCGGCGCTGTTTACGCGCAACCTGGTAAAGGCGGCTCCGGTGTTGGTCGCGGCGGAGCGCGCCAGCGCGGGGGTTTCGCGGGCCGTGCTGGTCAACGCGGGCTGCGCCAACGCGGTCACGGGCGAGCAGGGCATTCGCGCGGTGCATCAAACGACCGCCGCTATCGCCAAGGCCTTGGGCATTTCGCCTGAAGAAGTGCTGCCGGCATCTACTGGGGTAATCGGCGCCCATCTGCCGGTCGAGAAGATTGCGGCACAGGCCGCTGCGCTGGCCGACAAGCTCACGGCCGAAGGCCACTTGGACTTCGCGCAAGCTATCTGCACGACCGATCGCTGGACCAAGATCGCCGAGGCCGACGCCGACGGCGCGCGCGTTCTGGCCATTGGCAAGGGCGCCGGCATGATTCATCCGGACGTGGGCGGCTTACCGCACGCGACCATGCTGGTCTTCATTTTTACGGACGCGCTGGTCGAGCAACCCGTGCTCGCGCGCGCGCTCACCGAGGCGAGCGAGGTCACGTTCAACGCCTGCAGCGTCGACGGTGACACCAGTACGAACGACACCGTCGTCGCCATGGCGTCGGGTGCATCGGGCAAATCACCTACTGAAGCCGCGCTAACGGCCGCTCTGACCAAGGTTTGCGACGTGCTGGCTCGGTCCATGGTCGCCGACGGCGAGGGCGCGAATCACGTCGCCGAAATCAAAGTCGTGGGGCTTGCAACGCGCGCCGACGCCAAAACAGCCGCCAAAACGGTCGCCACGTCCCTGCTGGTGAAAACGGCGCTATTCGGCGAGGACGCGAATTGGGGCCGCCTGCTGGCCGCGGCCGGGCGCGCGGGCGTGCCGTTCGATCCCAAGCTTGCCGCCATTTCCGTCGGCGGCATCGCCATCGTCAAAGACGGCGCACCCATCGGGGCCGAAGCCGAAAAGCTCGCCAATGAGGTGTTGAAGCGCCCCAGCTACAGCATCGAGCTCCGGCTCGGCGACGGCCCGGGCGAGTTCGCCTACCTGACCAGTGACTTGGGTCACGGCTACGTCGACGTCAACGCCGGCTACCGCTCATGAAGCCGAGCGCGCTCGGCCAAGCTGGCGCGCTCATCGGGGCGCTGTTGGGTGTCACCCTGCTGAGCGCTTGTGGCGCTGACCGCGGCACCATCGGCGCGCTGATCGCACAGACGCCCGACAGGCAGCTGGTGCTGCGCGAGGTGCCGCCCACCCTCGCCGCAGGGCGCGCGGGACTACAAGCGGGCGATCAGCTGCTGCTGATCGACGGGCGCGACGTGCGTGAGCTCGACGAGCGCGGCGTCCACCTGGCTTTGGCTGGCAACGTCGGCGACCCGGTAAAGCTCACGCTGCTGCGCGAAGGCCGCGTGGTTCGGGTGACCTTGCGGCGCTCGCCTCGACCCCAGAAAGTGTAGTCTCGACGGCGTGGCCACGGCTGGACCGCGCACGGCGCAGACGCATGAGGGGCCGGGCGGAGCGGCGTCGCCGGCCGTAATGCCACAAACCCACTCAGATGCGCGCTTTGCCCGGGCGCAGCGCGAGCTTCCAGCGCTGAAAATCCATGCTAGGGTCCGCCCGGTTTTTCCCAGGGCCAGGTGGCCTTGGGTCATCTGCAGAGCACTGGAGCCCCTCATGAGTCGTTATCTTTTCACGTCCGAGTCCGTCACCGAAGGTCATCCAGACAAAGTCAGCGACGCCGTTTCCGACGCCGTTCTGGACGCTGCACTGGCTGGCGACAAGTACAGCCGCGTCGCGTGCGAGACGCTGTGCAAGACGGGCTTCGTGGTGCTTGCCGGTGAAATCACCACCAAGGCCACCATCGATTTCGGCAAGGTCGCGCGTAACGCCATCAAAGAGATTGGCTACACCAGCTCGGAGATGGGCTTCGACGCCGACACCTGCGGCATCTTGATCGCGGTCGAGCCGCAGTCGCCCGATATTTCGCAAGGCGTCACCGAGGGTGAAGGCTTGTTCAAGGAGCAGGGCGCCGGCGACCAAGGCTTGATGTTCGGCTACGCTTGCGACGAGACGCCCGAGCTGATGCCGGCGCCGATCATGTACGCACACCAGCTGGCCAAGCAGCTCGCGGCCGTGCGCAAGAAGAACCAGGTCGACTTTCTGCGCCCCGACGGCAAGAGCCAGGTCACCGTCGAGTACGAGAACGACGTGCCGAAGCGCATCGAGACCGTCGTCGTCTCGACCCAGCACTCCGAGAGCGTGAAGCACAAGACGCTCAAAGAAGCGGTGATGGAGCTGGTCGTCCAAAAGACGCTGCCCAAGCACTTGCTCGACAAAAACACCAAGTACTATATCAACCCGACCGGTCGCTTCGTCATTGGCGGCCCTTGCGGGGACGCCGGCCTCACCGGCCGCAAGATCATCGTCGACACCTACGGCGGCATGGGTCGCCACGGCGGCGGTGCCTTCAGTGGTAAAGATCCGTCAAAGGTCGATCGCTCGGCTTGCTACTTCGCGCGCTACGTCGCCAAGAACATCGTCGCCGCTGGCCTGGCCAAGCGCTGCGAGGTGCAGGTTGCGTACGCCATCGGCGTCGCCAAGCCCATGGGCGTGTACGTGCAGACGTTCGGCACCGGCAAACTGGACGACGAAGAGCTCGCCAAGTACGTGGCCGAGAAGTTCGATTTCCGCCCGCGCGCGCTGATCGAAGAGCTCGACCTCTTGCGCCCCATCTATCGTCCCACCGCCGCCTACGGTCACTTCGGCCGCTCGGAGTTCTCGTGGGAGAACACCAGGCGCGCCAAGGAGCTGGCTTCCGATCTCGGTGGCAGCCTGCTCAAGGGCCACGGCCTCAGCAACGGCGCGGCCAACGGCAAAGCCGACAAGGCTCCCGCCAAGAAGGCCACGCCGGCCAAAAAGCCCGCCAAGGGCAAAGGCCGCGCCGCCTCGGCGTAGGCCGAGCGCAACCTAACGCAGCGCCTTTTCCAAGGCCAAAAGCGCCGTGTGCAGCTCTTGCATACGGCGCTTTCCAATTTTGTCGGTCAGCTCTGCCTCGAGCTCGCCCAGCACCGACAGGCCCTGCAGCAGCGCTTGCTGGCCCTTCTTCGAAAAGCGCACCAGCTTCGCCCGGCCATCCTGGGGGTCGGCAATCTGCTCCACGACGCCCCACTCTTCCAGCTCCGTGACTAGCTGGCTCACGGCTTGTTTGGTGACGCCAAGCTTTTTGGCCAAGTCCGCGCCACGGACGCCCTCGGCGTTCAAATGCGGAAACAACGTGGTGTGAGCCGCCCGTAGCGCCGGTCCCGGCGAACGCTCGTTCACGCGCAAGATGGCGCGCTCGTTGACCAGCCGCGCGCACTTGAAGAGCAGCTGGGCCACGCTCTGGCGCTTGAGTGCTTCGAATTTTTCGGCGTCGAGAGTCTTCAAGTGCTGAGCAGCTTATCGCGGGCCGTGGGCGCACGCGGCAAAAAGCCGTCGAGCAACCGCGCGACCGCGTCCGGCGCCTCTTCCTGCGGCCAATGGCCGACGCCGGCTAACGTTTCCACGCGGGCGTGGGGCAGCGCCGCGCGCACGCGTTCCAACATGTACGGTTTCAGCGCGCTGTCCCCCAGCCCCCAAACCACCAAGCTCGGAATCGCACCCAGCCGAGCGCGGCCGTCCCAAATTTTCCCAAAGCTCGGGCTCGAGCTGACGAGCGAGCGCGCCAGCGTCCACAGCACACGCTCGCGGTCGGCCCGCAGCCGAAACGGCGCCAAGTACTGCGCATGAACACGTGGCGTCAGCTTGCGCCGATCCGCGTAGGCGCTTGGCATAATCAGCCGCAGCGAGGCGTTGAACCAACGATACAAAAGGCGCCCTACGAAGGAGGCGGCAAAGCGCGCCAGGCGCAAAAACTCACGATCAGTCTGGAGGCTCCAAAACCATGTGTTCAACAACACCAAGCTCGAAATGCGCTCGGGCTCCGCCACCGCGATTGGCAGCGCAATGGGCCCACCGTAGTCGTGCACCAAAAGCGCGAAGCGCGTGAGCTGCAAGCGGTCGATCACCTCACGCAAGACCGCCGTGTGCGCCTCGGGCGTGTACGCAAAGTCCGCCGGGCGCTCCGAAAGCCCGAACCCCAGGTGATCGACCGCAATCACTCGCCGCGTGCGCGCCAACACCGGAATCAAGTGCCGGTACTCGAACGACCAACTCGGCGTCCCGTGCACCAGCAGCACCAGCTCCCCGTCGCGCGGCCCTTCATCCACGTAATGAACGCGCCCAAAACGCGTCTCCAAAAACCGCGACTCGAACGGAAACGCCGCGCGATCCAGCCAATCCGTCCCCGCCTCAATATGGTCAATCACCCTTGACCATATGCCGCACCTTGGCATGTTAGTCAATCACGGTTGACTAACTTCAGACTCGAGATTTCACAGGGAGGCGGGAGATCGGGAGTCGTGCGAGGGCGAGCGGGTGCATTTTTCGTTCCGCAGCCCGAACGAAAAATAGTTGTCTCGGGGAGCGGCCGACCTGAGAGCTAATGCCGCGGCAGGCTAATTCTTCGCGAGCGGCAGCGCGCCCCACCAAAATTCGCGCTCGCACGACTCCCGATCTCCCGATCTCCCTGTAAAAACTCTGGGAGCCGTACAGCTACGCGAAGGGCCGTACGCAGTTGCGGCCGGCGCCTTTGGCCACGTAGAGCTGGGCATCGGCGCGGTCGAACAGGCCTTCGGCTTCTTCGCCGGCCACCAATTGCGCGACGCCGGCGCTGATGGTGACGGGCAGCAGCTTTTCTTCGAAGGCGTACGGCTCGCGCGAGATGACCTGGCGAATCGCCTCCGCGCGCTCCAACGCGATGGCGAGCCCGGCGTCCTCGCACAACACGGCAAATTCTTCGCCGCCGACGCGCCCGAACACCTCCGCGGGCGACAAAATGCCCTGCGCGGCCGCGGTAGCGCCGCACAGCACGGCGTCGCCCGCCATGTGCCCGTGCGTGTCGTTGACCTTCTTGAAGTGGTCCAAGTCGAAGACAATCAACGATAGCGACTTGCCTCCGCCCAGAGCCGTGAATACCGCCAGCCGCAGACTCTCGTCGAAATGCCGTTTGTTGAAGATGTTGGTTAGCGGATCGAAGCGCATGAGCCGCTGCACTTCTTCGTGGTACGCGCCCTCTATGTTACCGCCGGCGATGTACTTGAGCAGCGCCTTGCCGATAACGATGCGATCGCCATCTTTGAGGATTTGCTCTTTGATGCGAACGCCGTTGACGTAGGTCCCGTTGGTGGAGCCCAAATCGACGATTTTGTGGCCGCCGCCAAAGCGCTCGATGCGAGCGTGCTTTCGGCTCACCGAATCAGCGTCCAAAATCAGGCCCGCGGAAGAACCGCGCCCCACGTCGACGGCCGCGTCGCCCAGCACCAAGCGGTGTCCCAAGCGAGGGCCCGAAAGCACGAGCATGAGCGCGCGCTGTTCCGCTGCGACGCGGATCAGCGTGCCCATGTCGCGCGAGATGGTTACCTCGAGCGTTGACTCGTAGTTGTCGTCGGGTTCAGGCAAGGCGAAAGCCCACGGCGCACAGCCGCGATAGCTCCTTCAGCATACCAAACGTGAGGGTCGTTCCAACTCACACCAACACAATGACCAAAAAGCGCCGCGGTCTGCTCACGTCCGTTGCCGCGCCGCGCACCGGCATTGACGACTCTGCCGCGGTCGTGGGGGCCGAAGGCCGCGCGTTTGCGCGTGCGACTAGTAGCTTCTCCCACTACATGTCGTCAAATGTCGTCTGCCGCGCCGGTCGGCGAGTGCCCCGGCCGTCAGAACTCAAACGTCATAGTACAAGAAGTACTCGAACGGCGTGGGACGCAGGCGTGACGCCTGCACTTCGTGCTCGCGCTTGTAGTCGAGCCACATCTCGATCACGTCCTTGGTGAAGACGTCGCCCTTGAGCAAGAACTCATGGTCGGCTTCTAGCGCGTCGAGCGACTGCTCGAGCGACGCGGGCATGCGCGGCACGTCTTTCAGCTCCTCCGCCGACAAAGAGTAAATGTCTTTGTCGAGCGGCTGCCCGGGATCGATTTTGTTCTGAATGCCGTCGAGCCCCGCCATCATCATTGCGCTGAAAGCCA
>JAYUYU010000144.1:0-2793 GCA_043752365.1 Myxococcales bacterium
TGCGCAACGCCGTGGCCGCGTTGGCCGCAGCCGCGCAAGGCTACGGCGCCAAGCTAAAAGACTTGGGCCCAGCGCTCGCGCGCTTCGAAGGCGTGCGCCGGCGCCAAGACTTGATCGGCGCGCCGCGCGGAATTTCGGTGTACGACGATTTCGCTCACCATCCCACCGCCGTTCGCGAAACTCTGCGAGCGCTCCGGCAAAAGCATCCGCACGGCAAGCTCATCGCCGTTTTCGAGCCGCGCAGCGCCACCGCCTGCCGCAACCTGCACCAGCGCGAGTACACTGAATGTTGGAGCGACGCCGATCTGGTGTTGTTCGCGCCGCTAGGCCGCGACAACCTGGCGGCGGACGATCGCCTCGATCTGGCGGCCGTGGTGGCCGAGCTTGGGGCGCGCGGTCGGGGCGCGCAGCAAATGCATTCGGTCGACGCCATCGTGAGTGAGCTTGCCACTCGCGCGGAGCCCGGCGACACCATCGCGCTGCTTTCCAACGGAGCCTTCGGCGGCATTTACACGAAGCTTCTCCAGCGCCTGGCGTGAGTGCGCGTAGCGCGAGTCCGCGGAAGCGGGAGCGGGAGCGCGAATCCCCGGAAGCGCGAGTGCGCGACGGAGACAGCGGGGGGCGGTGGTGGCGCGGGCGAAGTGTGTTCGACGGCCCGGATTTTCCCCGAGTGTTCGCGGCACGGGGCTCGAAGGGGATGTCGTTGTCGTCCGACTTCACGACGTCGAGCGGTGGCCCTTCCGCGATCGAAAACCATGTCGTACTTGCGACATGAATTTCTCAATGAAATCGAGGCACCAAGTGTGTGGCATAACGTTGTCGCACTTGCGACAGCAGCGCCAATGCTGGGGTCCAGCAGCGCCGGTGCCCGAAACGCCGCCCGGCCACGCACCGGTTCAAGGCGCGCCGCCTGCGGGTGCACCCGCACCGGCGCGATGGGCACGAAGCGGCTGAGGAAGCGAAAGCGCAGATGCGCAAAGCCACCAGGTCGCGGGTGAGCAGATGCGGATGCCCAAGCGCGAGCGCGACTGTGCGGATGCCCGAGCGCGTCCGTGCGCCCTGTTCGGTCGTGAAGCCGCCGAAAATGCGTACGCTTGGACGCCAACGTGCATGACGGCAGTTGCCTGCACATGACGAGCGACTTGTCGCATGCCATCATTGGCGACGAGGTGACGGTGGGTCACGACGTCATCGTGCACGGGGCCAACGCGCATGACGGCGCACTGACTGCCGTCGACGTAGCGCGTGCGCAGGGAATGCGCGACTGTGCGGATGCCGAGCGCGAGCGCGCCGGGCGGACCCGCGAGCGCGAGCACGAGCACGACCGGGCGGATCCGCGAGCGCGAGCGCGCCGGGCGGACCCGCGAGCACGAGCACGAGCGCGACCGGGCGGATGCGCGAGCGCGAGCGCGAGCGCGACCGGGCGGATCCGCGAGCGCGAGCGCGAGCGCGACCGGGCGGATCCGCGAGCGCACCGAATGGTTCGGTGGCGGTGGCGAGGCGATTTGGGGTGTCGCGAATGCGACAGCGTCATGCCATCGGGGCGGGGCCGCGACTTCATTAAGGAAACTGTGTCGCGATTGCGACATGGTTTTGGCGCGCGAAAGGGCGTCGCCGGCGAACGGGGCAATGGCGACAAGATCCAAGTAGCGCAGTTTCTGGCGTGAAGGCGTCGAGGTGGGTGGGTGCGTGTTCGTGGGTGCGTGTTCGTGGGCGCCTGTTCGTGGGCGTGGGCGGAGGACCCGCCTCATGTCGGAGCGCCAAGCGTTGCCGGGGGACGACACGGTAGTTTCTGCAATTGGGGCTGCGGTGGGGCAGCCCAAAACGGGCAGCGGGGCCTGCGAATTCCCGATGAATTCCGCGCTAGACGCACGCTCTGTTCGCTCTGCTGGTTCCCATGCTAGGACGCGCCCCCTCTGGAGTTGATGGCCCGATGACTTGTCCCTGCGGAAAAGGCGAATCCCTCGAAACCTGCTGCGGCCCGGTGATGGCCGGCGAAGCGTTGCCGGAGACGGCCGAAGCTTTGATGCGCGCGCGCTACACGGCCTACGCGACTGGGAACGTCGACTTCGTCTTGAGCTCGCACGACCCTGACACCGCCGGCGAGGTCGATCGCGCCAACACGGAAGCTTGGTCGAAGAGCGCCGAGTGGCTCGGTCTCGAGATCATCGCGACGGAAGCCGGGCAAGCCAGCGATCAGGTTGGCTCGGTAGAGTTCGTTGCGCGCTACAAAATTCGCGGCGTCTCCATCGACCATCGTGAGCGCGCGACGTTCAAGAAGCAGAAAGAGCGTTGGGTGTTCGTCGACGGCGTGGAGCTGAAGGGCCCGCCCGTGCGCAACGTTGGCCCGCAGGCGGGTCGCAACGATCCGTGTCCGTGCGGCAGCGGTAAGAAGTACAAGAAATGTCACGGGGCGAGCTGACGGAAGCCGGCTACGCGAGCCTAGCGCTCGAAGTAGCCGTGGAAGCGGCCGCGCTGTTGCACAAGGGGTACCGCAGCCGCCCGACACCGACCGAGAAGGCGCGCCGCGACTTGGTCACCGAATTCGACCTACGGAGCGAAGCGTTGATCGTGGCGCGGCTGTCGGCCGCTACACCGTTGCTGGGCGTCGTTGCCGAGGAGCGCGGAGGCGAACGCAAGCCGTTGAGCTGGTTCTGCGATCCGCTCGACGGCACCACCAACTTCGTGCACGGCCATCCGTTTTGGGCAGTCAGTATTGGGCTGCTCCACGACGGCAAACCGCTGGCTGGCGCCGTGGTCGCGCCAGCGTTGGGCCTGACTTGGCAGGGTTAT
>JAYUYU010000145.1:0-16898 GCA_043752365.1 Myxococcales bacterium
CGATCCTTGACCTCGTCCCAAAGTGCCACGGCTCGGAGCGCCTTTTCGACCTGGCCATCCGGATCCTTCAGTTTCACGCCGTTCAGGCGAAGGCCCGCCAGCACGTTGTCGCGAATGGACATGGTGGGGAACGGGTTGGGCTTCTGAAACACCATGCCGACCCGGCCCCGGACCCGCACCGGGTCGACGTCGCGGTCGTAAATGTCCTGGCTATCGAGCAGGACCTTGCCCTTGGTGGTCGCGCCCGACACGACCTCGTGCATGCGGTTCAGGCAGCGAATGAACGTCGACTTGCCGCAACCGGACGGGCCAATGATGGCGGTCACCACCTTTTCGGCGATGGGCAGGCTGATGCCCTTGATGACCTCGAGGTTGCCGAAATTGGCGTGCAGGCCTTCGGCCCGCATTTTGGCGGTAATTTGGCTAACGCTGACTTCGTCCCAGCGTGGGCGGCTGGCAAGGTCGGGGCTGGCCGCCGGCGCAGGGTCCAACACGCCCAGCTTGGCGCCGTGCTGCAGCGGACGTGTTTCGGTAGGCATGGGCTCGGGGTTGTCCGCCGTTTTTTGGGCGGCTTTCTTGGCGAGATTGGTCGAAAGGTCCACGTTCATCGGGTCCCCACGCGGCTGCGCACCAAAAAGCGCGCGCTAATGTTGAGAATCAGCACGGTCGCGAGCAGCACCAGCGCCGCTGCCCAAGCCTGCTTGTGCCAAGCTTCGTAGGGCGAAACTGCGTAGGTGTAGATGTTCACGGGCAGCGAGGCTTCCTGCTCCATAACGCCGGCAGACCAAAAACGGTTGTTGAAGGCGGTGAACAGCAGCGGGGCCGTCTCACCCGCCACGCGCGCCACCGACAGCATCACGCCGACCGCAATACCCGGCAGGGCCGTGCGCAACATGATGCGCAGGGTGGCGCGCCACTTGGGCACCCCCAGCCCCAAGGCCGCCTCGCGCAGCGACTCTGGTACCAGCTTCAGCAGCTCTTCGGTGGTGCGGGTGACCATGGGCAGCATCAAGATTGCCAGCGCAATGCCCCCGGCCAGCGCCGAGAACTGCTTGGTCGTCATGACCACCAGCGAATAGACGAACAGGCCCACCGTGATTGACGGAATGCCCGACATCACGTCCGCCGCAAACCTAACGGCTTGCCCGAACTTCGAGCCGCCGAACTCGGCCAGGTAGATACCGGCCAATACGCCAGGCGGAATGCCGAACAAGCCAGCCAAGCCGACCAGCTTCAGCGTACCGATCAGCGCGTTACCCAGGCCCCCGCCTGTCTCGCCGACCGGCTTCGGCAGCTCGGTGAAAAACTCGAGGTTGATGCCGCCAATGCCGCGGACGACAACGTAGTAGAGCACGCTGGCCAGCGGAATCAGCGCAATGACAGTGGCGAGGACGCACAGCGCGCGCACGATGCGATCGGTAATGTTGCGACGCACGTAGGTCGCGGCACCCAGGTTCATAGTCGACCACCTTCCGGCAACTTGCCCACACGCCAAACCAGCAAGCGGGCCAGCACGTTCAACGCTACCGTGACGAAGAACAACACCAGCCCCACCTCGGCCAACGCCGACAAGTAGAGCTGCCCGGTCGCCTCCGTGAACTCGTTGGCAATGACGCTGGCCATCGTATACGACGGCGCAAACAGCGAGCTCGAAATCTCCGAGCGATTGCCGATCACCATCGTGATGGCCATGGTTTCGCCGAGCGCGCGGCCGAGCCCCAAGATGATAGCGCCGACCAAACCCGACTTGGCGTACGGCAATACGGCGACGCGCACGACCTCCCAGCGCGTCGCGCCGAGCCCGATGGCCCCTTCGCGCAGGGTGGCCGGTACTGCCCGCAACACCTCACGAGAGACCGACGAGATGGTCGGCGTGATCATGATGGCCAAGATGATGCCGCCGGCCAACATGCCAAAGCCTTGGTGTGGCCCTTGAAATAGCGGCAAAAACCCCAACGTTTTCGCGAGCAAGGGTTCCACGACCTCACGCAGCCACGGGCACAAAGCGAAGATGCCCCACAAGCCGTAGACGACGCTGGGCACAGCAGCCAGCAGCTCGACCAAGAACCCCATCGGGGTGCGCAGCCGGGGGTGCGCAAGCTCGGACAGGTAAATGGCGATGCCGAGCGAGATGGGTACGGCCATGCACAGCGCCAAAATAGACGACACGACCGTGCCGAAGATGAACGGCAGCGCGCCGTACTGATCCCGTACCGGATCCCAATTGCTCGAGGTGATGAAGCCCCAACCGAACTCGGCCAGGCTGAGCTTCGACGCCAAGGCCATCTCGATGGCCATCCAAACCAACAACACGATCACCGCGCCCGCGAAGAGCGCCGTGATGCGGCGAAAGGCCAGGTCCCCGAAGTTCGCTTCGCGACCGAAGGCCAGTCGAAGCCTCGACCGCGGCCGCACCAGCGAAACGTCGGAGTGAGTGGTCATGCGGACCTAGAGCAGCTTCTTGCCGCCCGCCGTCAGCTCTTTGAGGCGCGCTTCCACCAGCGTGACGACCCTGGCCGGCAGCGGCGCGTAGTCCAACGCCTCCGCGAACTGCTGCCCATCGTGCAGCCCCCACCACAGGTACTTGGCGATGGCTTCGCCCTTGGCGTGGTCTTTGGCGTCCGCGTAAACGAGCAAATAGCTGTAGCCCGTTATCGGATAAGCGGCCTCGGCCGCCGAATTCACGAGCGAGACGTACAGCTCGGCGGGCATTTCGACGCCGTCGGCAGCAGCCGAAATGGCAGCCGTCGAAGGCGCGATGAACTTGCCCGACTTGTTCTTCAACTCAGCCATCGGCAGCTTGTTCTGCGTGGCGTAAGCGCGTTCGATGTAGCCAATGGTGTAGGGCGTGGTGGTCAGCTGTCCCGCGACGCCGTCGTTACCCTTGGCGCCGAGGCCCACGGGCCACTTGACGCTCTTACCTGCGCCGACTTTTTCTTTCCACTCGGGGCTCACCGCCGCGAGGTAGTCGGTGAACACGTTGGTGGTGCCGCTGCCGTCGGTGCGATACACGACCGAGATGTCCTTGGCGGGCAGCTTGGCGCCCGCGTTGTCGGCGGCAATCCTCGAATCGTTCCACTTCTTGATCTTGCCCAAGTAAATGTCGGCTAGGACTTCGGGCGAAAGCTTCAGCGACTCCGTCACCTCGGGCACCTTGTAGCTGAGCACGACCGCGCCGATGGTGGCGGGAATGTGGAGCAGCTTGCCGGGAGCCTGCTTCGACTCGTCGTCTTTCATCGGAGCGTCGGTCGCACCGAAGTCGACGGTACCGGCGATGATTTGGCGGATGCCGCCGCCCGAGCCGATGGGCTGGTAGTTGATGCGGATGTTCGGGAACTGCTTGTTGTACTCGGCAATCCACTTCGAATAGAGCGGGTTGGGAAAGGTCGCGCCCGCACCGTTCAGCGCGATGGGACCAGCTTGGCTGGGCGCTGGAGCGCTCGTGGCCTTGCCGTCCGCGGAAGGAGCGGTCTTGTTGCAGGCGAACGAGAGACCAGCCGCCAGCACCAACAATTCGCGTCTTCCAAAGAACATCGCGTTCCTCCTAACTGAAGCCGCCCGAGCAGGCGCGGCAGCTCCGAAACAGATATGTGACGATTACGTGAACTCGGTGTCTGCAGCGGGGCCGGCCTACCGAAAATAATCCTTACATCTCAGGTGGTTAGCTAGGCTACTGGCTTCACAGTCAGCATCCATCAGCGTTCGAGCGCGTTCTCAGAACGCGACGTGGGTGGCCAGAATCAAGTCGAAGGTCGTCTTTGACTCGCGCTGCTCAGGGTCGAAAAAGCTGCCACTGAGCTGAACCTTCGCGGCGTACTTCTTCAGGTAGTAGTTCACGCCGAATTCGTAGGCGGTAATCTCATCGTTGGCTGCGAGCGACTTCGAGTCACCCGCGATGGCCCTGAGCGGCCCCTCGTCCTTGCCGACCTCCGGATCGACCGAGCCGATGCGCACGACGGGCTGCAGCTTGTCGAAAAGGGTGTAGCCGGCCAAAACGTAGAAGCCCTGCGCCTCGATCTTCTGGTGTTCCGCGACCGTGCCGATCACGTCCCACGCGCGAATGGCTTCGGCCTGGAGCAAGAAATTGCTCTTCTCGAACTTGATGTCGCCTTCGATGCGGTCCTTGGTGCCGGGCAGATCGCGTTCCCCGAGGCTGGTGTAAGCCACGACGGCCAGCGTGAGGTCCTTGATGGGATACGCTTCGACGCGCAACGCCAAGTCTTTCTGGTCGTTTCTGTCGAGGTTGTTGTGGCCTTGGCCGTTGTAAACACCGGCAAGGTAGCCGAAGTACCCGAACTTCTTCTCGACTTTGAAGCCGATGTCGCGACGGTCACCAAATGCCCGGGACACCAGCGCACGTTCGGGGAAGTAGAGTTTCGAGGAACTGTTAAGGCCTTCCAAGCTGACCGGTATCTTGAATTGGCCCAGGGAAATATCGGCATATTCCGTGTAGTACGTGAGCTGCACGTCTTGCAAAATCGACGTGTTGGCGCCGGTCAAGATCGTCGATCTGCCGTAGGCCGAAGCCGTGCCCAACGTGTCCACCGGCGTCGTGGTCGCGGTGCCGTCGGCCGCCGCCGTAGTGTTGTTCACCGACGTGGTCCTCAGGTCGAGCAAGCGCGCCGGATCGAACATGACCATGTAGCCCACGGTCTTCGGAATGAGCTCGCCCTTGACCTTGAGCTGGGCGCGGCGGATGCGGAAAGAGCTGGCCCATGCGTCCTTGTCGGTGCGGGCATTGCCCAGGTGCTCAGCCACCGCCCAAACCTGCAAGTTGGCGCTCGGCTGAAAATAGCCGGTCTTGGAGACGGCAAGCTTTTCGGGCTCTGCGGGTTTCTCGTCCTCGGCAGCCGGCACAGCTGCAGATTCAGCAGCAACTGGGGCTGGCGTCACCGCGGGCGCGACGGCGACGGGTTCTGCTGCCACGGGTGCAGGCGCGGCTCCAGGCGCGGCTCCAGGCGCGAGAGTGTCGGCAGGCACCTGCGCGAAAGAAGGCGCCGCAGCCAAGAGGAGCGGAAAAGCGGTTAGCAAAGTGCTGGATTTCATTGGTTCGTCCTTGTGGCGTCACAAAACACGCCACATGTGACATTCTGGGGGCGTTCCCGTGAAATGGTCGGGACGCGCCGCCACATCAGCCGCACGGCCCATTGAGCCGGGCGCGCCTTGGATTAGTAGATCACGCAGCCCGCTTGCCCGAAGCTTAAGATAAGGCACCGCGGCTTTCCGCGACGGGCGAGGGGGAATGTCCCTTCAGCCCTTGAGGCGTGACGATTGCGCAACACGCGCTTTCCGCCATGACAAGGGTCCCGACCTAACGTACGGACATCAGCGTAAACGACGGAATCTGCTGCTCAGGAGATGAGTGAATGATCGCGGAAATGCGCAAGTACAGAGTGCTCTTGCCGATGTTGAGCGCGACGGCGCTGCTGGTCGGCTGCTCTAAGTCGGAGCCCGCCCCTGCCAAGGGCGGGTCGGAGCCCTCAGCCAAAGAAGCCAAAGCCGAGTCCGTTACCCTGCAAGGCTCGGGCGCCAGCTTTCCAGCTCCGCTCTATTCGCGTTGGTTCAAGGACTTTAGCGACAAGACCGCGGGCGTGCGCGTGAACTATCAAGCGACCGGCAGTGGCGCCGGCGTTAAAGCTTTCACGGCTGGCCAAACTGACTTCGGGGCCAGCGACGCGGCCATGACCGACGCCGAAATCAAAGAAGCCAAGGACAACGTGCTGCTCTTCCCCGTAACGGCCGGGTCGATCGTGTTGGCCTACAACCTCGAGGGCGTGAGCGAGCTGAAGCTCACTCGCGAGGCGTACGCCGGCATCTTCCTGGGCGAAATCAAGACCTGGAATGATGCCAAGATCGCGGCCAGCAATCCTGGCATCAAGCTGCCGGCCAAGAACATCACGCCGGTGCATCGCTCGGACGGCAGCGGCACCACCTTCGTGTTCACGCAGCACCTCGCCGCCATTAGCGAGAAGTGGAAGAGCGGCCCCGGCTCTGGCACCTCCGTCGAATGGAAGGGTGGAGTCGCCGGCAAGAAGAACGACGGCGTGACTGCGTTGATCTCCCAAACGCCCGGCGCCATTGGTTATATCGAGTACGGCTTTGCCATCAGCAGCAAGCAACCGATGGCACAGCTCGAGAACAAGGCGGGCAAGTTCGTAGCGCCGACGCTGCCCTCGGCCAGCTCCGCGTTGAAGGGCGTCGAGCTACCGGCCGACATGCGCGCTTGGGTGACTGATCCGGCCGGCGACGACGTTTACCCGATCGTCACCTACACCTGGCTCTTGACCAAAAAGAAGTACGAGGACGCCGCCAAGGGCAAAGCCATCAAGCAGCTGCTGAAGTGGTGCCTGACGGACGGTCAAAAGCTGGCCGAGTCCTTGCAATACGTCGCGCTACCAGAGGTGGTTGCCGAGCGCGTCAACAAGGCAGTCGACCAGATTCAGTGATGCCATGAGCGACCGAACACGCCAAGCCGTTGCGGGCCCCGACCTGTCGGCGGCGTTTCGGTCACCCATCGCCCGACCTCCGACTCGCTTTCAACGCCAGTCGGACCGGGTCTTTCGGGTAGTCGCGCAAGGCTTCGGTGTTGCGGTCGCGTTGCTGTTGGCCAGCATCGTAGTGCAGGTGCTGCGCCATGCTGCGCCGGCCATGGCCGAGCATGGGCTCGGCTTTTTGGGGCGGTCGCGCTGGGATACGAATCACGACAACTACGGTGTGCTGCCGCAAATTTTTGGCACCTTGTATACGTCCGTGCTCGCGCTCTTGCTGGGCGGTGTGCTGGGGCTCGCGGTCGCCCTGGTAACGAGCCAAGGCTTCATCGGCAAGCGCTGGGAGCTCACGATGAAGAACATCATCGAGCTGCTAGCGGCCATTCCCAGCGTGGTCTACGGCCTTTGGGGCATCTTCGTGTTGATTCCCGCCGTGCGCGCGCCAGCGGCGTGGTTGCACGAACACTTCGGCTCGTTCCCGTTGTTCTCCACCGAGCTTTCGGGACCCGGAATCTTGCCGGCGGCCTTGGTGCTGGCAATCATGATTTTGCCCACCATTACGGCGATTTCGCGCGAAGCGCTGGCGGCGGTACCCAAGCGTTTGCCAGCCGCGGCGTACGGCCTGGGCGCGACCCGCTGGGAGGTCATTTTCCGCGTCGTTTTGCCCACCGCCTCCGGCGGCATCTTCGGTGCCATGGTGCTCGGCTTCGGTCGCGCGCTAGGTGAAACGATGGCGCTGGCCATGTTGGTGGGCAACGCCAACCAGTTCGGCTGGTCATTGTTTTCTCCCGGCAGCACACTGGCGGCCCTGCTGGCCAATCACTTTCCCGAAGCGGGCAAGGTCGAGGTCGGAGCTCTGATGTATGCAGCGGTGGTGTTGCTGCTGATCACGCTCGCGGTCAACGCCCTGGGCTCGTTGATCATGCTCCGCACCACGCGAGAATTGAAGGGTCTCAACTGATGGCCCAGTCCGCCGTTCACCGGGCGCCGGGCGCGCCCAACACGCAACTACTTCGGTCGCTGCGCAACGGACGCACCGCCTTGAACGTGGCACTGACGGTGCTGGCGTTCGCGTTCAGCGCCGTGGCCATGCTGCCGCTGTTCTCGGTGCTCTACATGCTCATCCTTCGCGGCGCACCGCTGGTCAACGCCGACCTGTTTAGCCAGCTGACTCCCGGCGCCGGTTCGGTGGGCGGCGGCATCGGCAACGCGCTGCTCGGCACGTTGGTCGTGGTGGGCGTCGCGACGTTGCTGAGCTTGCCGTTGGGCTTCATGGCAGCCGTCTACCTCGCCGAATACGGCGGAGACTCGAAGCTTTCGGTCGTGGTGCGGTTTTCCGGCAAAGTACTGACCGGCATGCCGTCCATCTTGGCGGGCGTGTTCGCGTATGCCTTGGTCGTCGCCACGACCGGCTCTTTCAGCGCGCTCGCCGGTGGGGTCGCTACGGGCATCTTGATGGTGCCGGTAGTGATGCTCACGGCCGAGCAGGCGCTGCGCATGGTGCCGACGAAGATGAAGTTGGCGGCGCTCGGCATGGGTGCCAACCGCAGCCAGACGGTCATTCAAATCGTAATCCGCACCGCCATGCCCGGCATCTTGACCGGAGTGATGTTGGCGCTAGCTCGCGCCATGGGCGAGACCGCGCCGTTGCTATTTACGGCGCTATTCAGCGACTACTGGTTCGAAGGCGAGCTGCTCGAGCCGATCGCCTCGCTGGCCGTACTCATTTACAACTTCTCCGGCAGCCCCTTCGAGAACCAGGTGAACCTGGCTTGGGCAGGCTCGCTGGTGCTGGTGGTGTCCGTGCTGGTAGTGAACATCATCGCCCAGCTCGTGACGCGTCGCCAAGAAGAGCATTGAAGCGAGGACCCATTGAACATCGAAGCAGATGAACATGATCAGGCGCTACCGCAAGAAGCTGGCAACCTGACCGGTTCGCGCCCGACGCAGGCGACTACGGCCACGGCCGTGCGTGACGTCATCGATTGCAAGGTAAACAAGCTGTATTACGGCAGCTTCCTGGCCGTGCGCGACACCCATGTCGCGGTCAAAAATAACGAAATCACCGCGTTCATCGGCCCCTCCGGCTGTGGCAAGAGCACGGTCTTGCGCTGCCTCAACCGCATGAACGACTTCGTGCCGAGCTTTCGCTTCGAGGGCTCGGTGCACTTCCAGAGCCAGGACATCTACGCGCCGCAGGTCGACCCGGTGGCAGTGCGTCGCTCCATCGGCATGGTGTTTCAGCAACCCAATCCGTTCGCGATGAGCGTCTACAAGAACGTCGCCTTCGGCTTGAAGCTCAACGGCTTCAAGGGTGACTACGCCGAGCGCATCGAGCAGGCTCTGCGCGGCGCAGCGCTGTGGGACGAAGTGAAGGACAAGCTGAGCAGCAGCGCGCTCAGCCTCTCGGGCGGCCAACAGCAACGCCTCTGCATCGCACGAGCCATCGCGGTCGAACCGGAACTGCTGCTGATGGACGAGCCGTGTTCCGCGCTCGATCCGATCGCCAGCCGACGCATCGAAGAGCTGATGTTGGAACTGAAGTTGAAGTACACGATCGCGATCGTGACCCACAACCTGCAGCAGGCCCAGCGCGTGGCGGATCGCACCGCGTTCATGTATGTGGACACCAGCGCCGGCGGTCGCACCGGCTACCTGATCGAGTACCGTAGAAGCGAGGAGCTGTTCTCCGACCCCCAAGAGCAGCGCACCAAAGAATACATTCGCGGCGAGTTCAGCTGAGCCAACTCAGTCGAACACGAACTCTTCGAACAGCAGCCTGCGCTTCAAGTCCAACAGCCGCGCGATGTCCCGCCCGAACACTTCTGGCTGCTTGGCGTAAACCAGCTGGCGGCTGCGCTGGACCAAGTCGACCAGCAGGTTCGTCAGTTCCTCGCGCGAGACGCGCCCCTGGCTGAGCGCTGCGACGTCTCCGAACGGCCAGGCCGTCGACAACCCCGCGCGCAACCGGGCCTCGCTCTCGATCAGCTCTTCCCAAGGTATGTTGCGGCCGCGGTCGCTGACGGGGGCGTTGAACAGCAGTAAAATCAGCGAGACCGCCAAGAACATGAAGTCGGTCATCTTGTCCTTGGGGGAGTGAGTCCGGCTGTAGGAGTCGAGGTCGATGCCCTTGAGCTGACCCCGGCGACTCATCATCAAGTTGCCGTTCTTGAGGTCGTTGTTGGCGAAGCCGACTTGGTGCACCTCTTCCAGCCACAAAAGTACGCTGGTGATGAGGTCCAGCACCATGGCTGGCGACAGCGCTTGCGTGAACGGCGAGGCCAGGCGGGCGCGACGCCACAGCTCGCTGCCGCGTGGGTTGACGGCACGCTCGAACTCCACGCGTGCTTCCTGCTCCGAGCCGCGCGCCGAGGGCGGACGACTGATGCTGGCGTGCTCGCGCCCGGTAACACCGAGCAAGTTATCCAGCGTGTCACCGTCGATGAGTTGCAGCACGTGGTAGGTGAAGCGAACACCGGACAGCTTGCCAGTATCGTAAAGCCGAATGACGTGCGGCGAGCTGGCCAACGCGCGCCCCACCTGCATGGCTTCCTCGGCCTCCAAAATCGCCTTCTTCTTTTTACCTACGATGCGGTCGACCTTGAGCGCCACGAACTCGGGGAAGGCGCGGTTATTGTCGTTCAACGCCTCGTAGACTCGACCAAACTCGCCCATGCCCAGCTGCCGCAAGAGCGTAAAGCCGAGGTCAGCAAACGGCCCGGCCACGGCTTTCCAAGCCGCCAGGTCTTCGTCGTCCAAGATGCCGTACTTGCCGAGGACGGGGGCGGGTGTCTTCACCTTTTTGCCGTGGCGGGTGGCCTGCATGGCCTTCATCGATGGCAGTACGCCGGGCATGGCGCCCGCCAAGCTCAGCCGCACGTACGACGGGTCCAAGAAGTCACGAGCAACGATGCGCGCGTCTTCTTCGTAGCGCGAGTAGGGAGCCTGGCGCAGCATGAACCCGACTTTGCTCAGCGAACGGAAGTAGGCATCTCGCTGGATCAGCTCGGTTACCGCAATGCCCCGCTGCTCACCGATGGTGGCGGCGAAGGCGCTACCTACGTCGCTCGGCCACAGCAGCCCGTGCTTTTGCTCTTCATAGAGCAGGTGGATCGCGATGTACGTGAGCCGCGAGTGCACGTCGATCTTGGTCACGAATAGGTCGCGCGGCGCGGGCGGGTACGCGAGGCTATTCAGCAAGCGCGCGATCAGAACCCAAATGGCCCCGAGCTTTTCACCATTCGGCGCACTGCGCACGCGTTCGTAGTTAGCGCGCGCGGCCAGCGCCAGCGGCAGCGCCAGCACCAGCCGGACGTCGCCGCTCTTGCCGTCTTGGCTGCGTGTTTCGCGTGTGCCATCGCTGGGAACTCGCGCGCTCAAGAGCACGATTAGCCGTGACCTGCGGTTGGCTTCGTTCTCGAAAATCAGCTCACGAAAGACCTTGAAAACGTGCGGCTTCGCGGCCAGGCGCTGCGACAGCTCTCTGAAACCGAAGCCGAGCAGGTCGGCGAGCCAGCGCGAATCCTCGGTCTCGGGTTCGAACGCCAACAAGCCGAGCTCAGGCTCCAGGTGCAGAGCGATGCGGACGTTACGCTCGTAGCGCGCGTCCTCACTAGCGTGGAGGTAGGCCACCCAGTCGCTGGGCTCGCCGCTGAACACCGTCGATGAGAGCTCGGTGCGAATACTGCGCAACGGCGTGTCTGCGAGAACTTCCTGAGGCGGCGGCGGTGGCAGCGCGGCGCGCCAGAACCACGCCTCGATGGCCGAGCGCAGGGCCCTGCGGGCAGCTTTTCCGTCATTGCCCATAACGCTGCCAAGCCTATCACCGTTCGCTTGGGCTACCGCCCGCGCCTTCGCTTGTTCATGGCCGGGCTACCGCCCGCCCATGCCGGTGGTCGAGATGCCCTGAATGAAGGTCTTTTGTGCGAAGAAAAACAGCACGATAATTGGCAGCACCAACAGGGCCGAGGCTCCCATCAGCAGGTGGTGCTCGGCGCCGCCGTTTTGAGATTGGTACTGCTGGAGCCCCAACGCCATCGTAAACGTCTCGGGCTTGGTCAGGAAGATGAGCGGGCCCAAAAAGTCGTTCCACACGAACAGGAAGTGGAACAACGCGACGACCGACAGCGCCGGCTTGGCGAGCGGCAGAATGACCCGCCAGAAAATCGTGAATTCACTGCAGCCGTCTATGCGCGCGGCCTCCGAAAGCTCGTTCGGAATGGTGAGGAAGAACTGGCGCAACAAAAAGATATTGAACGCCCCACCGAAGAACGCAGGCACCCACAGCGGCATCAGCGTGCCAATCCACCCCAGCGAGCGGAACACCGAGTAGAGCGGAATCATCAGCACCGGAAAGGGCACCATCATGGTCGAGAGCGTGATGCTGAACAGTGCGTCACGCCCCTTCCAGGTGATACGCGACAAGCCGTACGCCACGAGCGCGCTCGACAGGACCGTACCCGTCACGCCCAAAATCGCGACTAGCAGCGTGTTGGACAGGTACGTCAGGAAGGTGATGGTGCGCCCTTTGGCGCCGTGCTCGGTCCAGGGAAAAACCGACAAATTGAGCAGCTCCGACAGCGGACGTGACTTGTCTTTCTCGCTCGCCGTCAGCGCCTTGATAGCCTCGGGGTAGTTGCCCCAGGCAGGCTTGATTTCGGTCTGCACCTCCGCCGGGTGCAGGTAGAAGACGCGCTGTACCTTCTTGCTGTACTTGCTGAGCAACCACTCTTTGACCGTCACGTCAGTCTTGGCGATTGGTCGCACCAGCGCGGCCTCGAACGTCTGCTGTTCTTCGCGATCGGCGACCCGCACTGGCTGGGTGAGCTTGCCGTCCTTGAAGCTGGTTGGGTCGACCAGCAGTTGCTGCCCACGGTTCGGCCCGGCGCTGGGCACGACCAGCAGCTTGTCCAAGCCTACTACCTGAGGCGGCGTAACGTAAACGCGCTCGGCGCCCTGCGTGACGTAGTACTGGCGCGGCATTAGTTCCGGCGGGACTTTACCCACCTGCTCACGCGGCTGGAGCGACGTAACGAACAGCCAGACCATGGGCGCCAAAAACAGGGTCGCCAGGATGATCAGCGGTAAATGAATGATTGGGGTGGTGCGCTGTAGCGGATTCGGGCTTGCCATGGTGGTGCCTCAGCGATCGTAAGTAACCCAGCGCTTGGACAGCTGGGTTGCCGCGAACGTCAGCCCCAAAATGATGAGGAACAGCACCCAGGCCATGGCGCTGGCGTACCCCATGCGCAAATCCATGAAGCCCACGTTGTACAGCTGCAGCACGTAAAACAACGTCGACTGCTCGGGCGCACCCACGCCCGTGGACCCGGTCATGATCAACGCCTGAGCAAACGCCTGAAAGCCGCCGATCACGCCCATTACGACGTTGAAGTAGATGACCGGCGAAATCATCGGAATGGTCACGTTCGTCAAGCGCTGCAGCCAGTTGGCGCCGTCGATAATCGACGCTTCGTACAGCGACATGGGCACGTCTTGGAGGCCGGCCAGGAAGATGACCATGGCGTTGCCGGCGCCCCATGCAGTCATGAAAATGATCGCCGGCTTTGCCCAGTCGGGGTCCGTCAACCAGGCGGGGCCGTCAATGTAGACCTTCTTCAGCAGCGTGTTGATGATGCCGCCCTGCCCCGAGTACATCGTGAACCACAGGATGCTGCCGGCGACGAGCGGCATCAGCGAGGGCAGGAAGAACGCCGTGCGGTAGAAGGTCAGGCCCTTGACCTTGGAGTTGAGCAAGATGGCCAGCGTGAGCGCCATCAACGTTCCGAGCCCGACCGAGCCGAGCGCGAAGAACGAGGTGTTCCATAGGCTCTTCCAAAACAGCTTGTCTTGGAAGAGCTCGACGTAGTTGTCGAAACCGACGAACACCGGCGGCAGCAGCACCGAGTAGTCGCACAGCGAGTAGTAAAGCGCGGCCAGCAGCGGGTAAATCATGAAGATCGACAAGCCGACCAGCCACGGCGCGCAGAACAACAGGCCTACGCGCAGCTTGCGGCGTTCCAACTTGCTCAACGCTGCCTCCGTAGGAAGATGGCGCGATCACGATCGTAGGAAGGCTGAATTCGCTCTTGCACTTGGGTCAGCGCTTCCTTCGGCGTCAGGTTCAGGTTGGCGACCTTATCGGCAGCGGTCGACATTTCGCGCGCGTACTCGTTCCAAACGCCGGTTTTGGCGGCCGACCAGGCGTTGGGGCTCGCGCCAAGCTCCCTAAACAAGCGAATGTAGGGATTCGGGTGCTGCGCGTAGAACGGCTCGCTCACTTGAGCCAAGGGCGTGTGCTTCCTTTGCCCCAGGCACAGCTGCTCCATCACCTCTTGCCGTTGCGTGTACTTGATGAACTCCCAGCCCTCTTGCGCGTGCTTGGAGCCGGCGGGAATGACCAGGGCGTCAACCTCGGCGTTGGCGACGCCGTGCCGTTCGGGGTGCGCGGCGGGCGCCGGGAAGGGCGCTGCGCCCCAGGGCATGCCGTCCGCGAACTTGGTGATGAAGTTGTACATCCAGACGCCCTGGATCTGCATCGCGAGGCGGCCGGACAAGAATGGATTTTGCGCGCTGGCGAAGCTGCCAAAGCCCGAGCGAAAGCGCTGCACGGAATCCACACCCAAATGCTTGGAGTAGGACGCAACCCACTCGTACGCCGCCAGGTTCTCGGGCGAGAGCGCCGTCACCTTGTCGCCGTCGAGCAGCTTGCCACCGAAGACGAAGCCCCAACCGTAGGTCCACCAGGTGGGCTCGGTCGGTAGGAAGCCGACCTGCAGCAAGCGCTTGCGACTGGAGGGTACGTCGGGAAGGTACCCGGTTTGAACCTGTGTCTCACCGCTGGGCAGCGTGACTTCCCACTTGGTAAGCTTCTCGGCCATTTGGTCCAGCTGCTCGAGCGTCTCGGGCGGCTTGTCCGGATCTAGGCCGGCTTCGCGAAACAGGCGCTTGTTCCAGTGCAGGCCGACCGAGGCCGGCGTGGTGGGCAAGCCCCAGAGCTTGCCGCGGTGCACCACCAGGTCGTAGTAGCGGCCCACGTATTGCGAGCGCTCGATGCTGGCCTGGTTGGCCAGCTGGGTCAGGTCCGTCAGCGCGCCCTTGTCGGCGTAGCCGGCCGTCATGTAGCTGTAGATGCCTGCGACGTCGGGCGGGTTGCCCCCCGCGCTGGCGATTAGCAGCTTCTGCTCGATGCTCGAGACGACGACCATTTCGACCTCGATGGGTCGGTAGCCGGGCTCGGCCTTAGCGTGCTCCCGCTCTTTCGCGTTGAAAGAGTCGACCACGCGGCCCATGGCCTCGCCCTCGAAATCAGTCCATTTTTCCCAGTAAAGGACACGCCGAACGCCGGTAGCCTTGTCGCTTTGACTGTCACCGCACGCGCTACACAGCAGAACGAACGCGCAAAGAGCCGACGCCAGACGCATTTGTTTGTGGTCCCACTCTGTCACTTTTCGGTGGGGTCGTGAAGTCAATCAACATCTTTTCCGAGACCGCAGCGACGTTGGCAGAGCCCGAGCCGACCAGTTAAAAGCGGTCTTTAACCGTCGCAGGCCGTCTCGGTGCTCGCTGCTCGCTGGCGCCGGGAGACGCGCGCGCTGCAAAAATATTTTCGACCACGTGTTGGAGCGAGACTGGTCAAGCTCGCCTACCCGGCTCCGCTCAAGACGTCGGTGACAAGGGCTTGGTCAGAAAGAACGTGCGGTGTTGGGCTCCAGCCAGCTCGAAATCGCGAAAGCCCTGGGCTTGATACAGTGCACGCGCGCCGGCGTTGTCTTCGCGGACCTCGAGCGACAGCTTGGCGCAGCCGCGGGCACGAGCGCGCTGCTCGGCGGCGTGCAGCAGCGCGCGACCCACACCGCGGCCGCGAAACGCAGGCAACACCGCCAGGTCGTGGACATTCAGCAGCGGACGCGCCGCGAAGGTCGAGAAGCCGAAAAAACAATTGGCAAGGCCGATCGCGACGCCAGCGTCCAACGCCAGCAGCACGAGCGCGTTGGTCTGCTCGCGAAGGGCCGGAATCAAGCGGCGCCTGACCTCGGGGTCGAGCGGGGCGGTCCCACCCATTTCGTCCGCGGCGTAGCTGTCCAGCACCGCCAGCATCCCCGCCGCGTCCGCCTCGTGTGCCAAGTTCGCTTCTCTAATTTCAATCGACAATTCCTGCGTCTCCCACCCGCCAAGGTAGCAGAGGACGCCTTCCGCCAGCTCTTGTTCCTGGCGTACTAGCGCGAGCGGTTGCGCGAGCGCCGAGCCCACAGCTCGAAAGGCGTGCTACGGACAGAGCCGAACTGGTGCATCGCCTGAGGGACCTTACGCTTCCGCGGATTTCAGTGCCGCGTGTAACGGCCGCCGTGGCCGCCGCCACGCTCAGCCTGGGTTGCTTGAAAACACCCGACCGCTACGCGCAGTCGACGCTGGACCTGAAGCAACATCCGCCCGCGAGCTTCGCAGTCGACGGCAAGCCTTTTTGCTTTGCTGGCTCCAACAACTATTACCCCATCTTCAAACCCAAGCCGGTGGTCGATGATTTATTCGACGCGGCGCGCGCCCTTGGCCTCAAAGTGATGCGCGTGTGGGGCATGTTGGACCGAGGTTCGCTGGACGGCTCCGTAGCCAACGCCGACGGCGAAGGCCATAAAGACAACGTCTACTTTCAGTACTGGGATCCAGCCCAGCAGCGCCCCGCCTACAACGACGGCGAGGACGGTTTGCAGCGCCTGG
Organism: Myxococcales bacterium; assembly: GCA_043752365.1. Taxonomy (GTDB): domain Bacteria; phylum Myxococcota_A; class Polyangia; order Polyangiales; family Polyangiaceae; genus PMG-095. Next base: position 16,206 of record JAYUYU010000145.1, read on the forward strand.
ACTACGTGCTGGCCGCCGCCGCCAAAAGCGACGTCAAGCTCATCGTCGTGCTGGTCAACAATTGGCGCGAGTTCGGCGGCATCGACCAATACTTGATGTGGTTTGGGCGCGACAAGCACCACGAATTCTTCACGGCGCCTGAGGTGAAGCAGGCTTATCGCGACTGGGCCAAACACGTCATTACGCGCAAAAACAGCGTCAATGGCCGCATCTATCGCGATGATCCTACGGTGTTCGCCTGGGAGCTGGCCAACGAGCCGCGCTGTAAGGGCGACAGTGCCTTCGACAGCAGCACTGGCTGGGACAAAGGCACCATCACGGCGTGGGCAGCCGAAATGTCGGCCTACATCAAGTCACTCGACCCGAATCACCTGGTCTCGGTCGGCGACGAAGGCTTCCTCGACGGCGGCGGCGAACACTGGGCGTACAAGGCCCATGACGGCGTCGATCACGCCGCTCTGACCGGCTTGCCAGCCATCGACTTTGGCACCTTCCACCTCTATCCCGAGGACTGGGGCACGCCCCAAGGCTTCGGCGAGCAGTGGATTCTCGACCACTTACAGGTGGCGCGTGAGCTGGGCAAGCCGACTATTTTGGAAGAATACGGCGTCAAGGTGGGTCGCACGCGGGGCAACCGGGGCGACGTGAACCAAGGCTGGAACGAGCGCCGCGACAGCTACCGGCGCTGGAACG
>JAYUYU010000146.1:0-7198 GCA_043752365.1 Myxococcales bacterium
GTTGCGCGGGGAGGATTTGAACCTCCGACCTTCGGGTTATGAGCCCGACGAGCTACCAGGCTGCTCCACCGCGCGTCAGTTGGAGGCGGGAACATAGTCACAGAGGGGGCAGAGTCAAGCAGATATGGCGGATTGGTTCCGAAGCTGCGCGAGCCGGCAAAAACCGCTGTGCTGAAGCTGGTCGGGGGGCCGCACGGAGGGCGTGCGGGTCGCGCTGACGGGCCGCTTTGTCAACGCCGTTGGCGGGCGGTTTCACGAAAGGGCTGGCGGCGCGCGGGCCGGGGGCTGGTGCGGTGCGTGCTAGGTGTTTCCCATGGGTTGGTTTTCGGGCACTGGGAGGCGCAGCGCCAAGTGGGCGCTGCTGGCGGTGGGGCTGCTTTCGACGGGCTGCGTCGGGGCGGTGGGTGTGGGCGCCGCGGTAGTGGTGGTGGGCGCGGGCGTGTTGGGCTTCACCTGCTACGACCGCGTCAGCGTGACCGTGACCGATCGGCTGACGGGCACGAAGTTGTGCGACGCGAAGGTGGCGTTCCTTCAGGGCAAATCGGAGACGGTGGCGACGTCTTGCGGTCAGGCGGCGTTGTCGTCCGGCGCGTACGTGATGCGCGTCGAGCGGCCCGGGTTGGAGACGTTCGAGCAACCGGTGGAGGTGAGCGACAGCGGTAAGTGCGGGCAAACGATTCAGACCATGTTCGTCGCGCTGGAGCGCAAGAACCGGGTCACGCCGCTGCAACAGATTGCGCCTGCGCCGGCTCCCGTGACCGTGATAACGGAAGCGCCGCCGCCAGCCGTTACGGTTCCGCCCGGCGTTGCGCCTGCGCCTGCTGCCACGCCGTCTGCGACCCCTGCGCTACCGCCCGCGCCGCCCCCGCCGCCCCCGCCGCCGAGCGCTGTGCCTGCCTCGACAGCGTTTCCGGACGCGCCGCGCTGATTGCCCAATATTGGGCAATCGCTAGCTGCACGCACTGCCGCGCCCGCCTACGCGCAGCTCAACCGCCGCGCTAGTGAACGCTTCACCAGAAGGTTTGAAGCTTTTGCGCTGCGGGGATTTGGTCGCGAATGCTGGCGTGCAGCTGGGGCAGCTCGGACCAGTGACGGCCCGGGTACATGTGATGTGCGGTGTGCAGCCCCAGGTTGCAGGTCACGAAGTTGAACAGCGCGTTTTCGCGATTCACGCTGGCCAGCAGGTGATCATCCGAATGCTGACCGGCGTGGTGCTCGTAGGTGGCCCAGCAGGTGTGCATCAGCGCCGCTAAGGCGGGGATGAAGAAGACGAGCAGGTAGTTGAGCGGGTTGAGATAGAAGCCCAGCGCTACGAGCGAATAACACGGCACCTTCATCCACAAATAGCGCCGAAAGACCTGCGGGTGTTGCCGGCCGACTCTGTACACGTCGAACTGGTGGTGGAAGAACAGGTGCAGCGTGTATTCGATGCGGCCCATCTGGCTGCCATCGGCGCGCGTCCAATGGGACTCGTCCGGCTCGGCGCAGGGCGGCTGGTGCAAATAGTTCGTGTGGTGGCCCAGGTTGTGGTGCAGCACCCACGTGTAGGGGCCGACGCCCGACTGCACCGCCAGCACCAGGTCGTACAGACGATTCAACACGGGCGAGCGGAAGGCGTTGACGTGTTGGTGGTGGTGGTTGAAAGCCGCCACCATCGTGCTCAGCGCAATCAGCGGCCCCATCGCAATGAGCGCGACCAGCGGCGTTGCGAACCAGAACACCGCGAGGTGCAACACGAACACGGCCATCACGAACGACACGGGGCGAATGTCCGCGGCGTAGCGCAGCACGCGACCGCGTGAGCGGGAGTCGGTACGCTGGTCCGCAGCTTCGTGCAGCGCCTGCGAGGGCGGGACTTCACTACTCAGGGTGGCGGTGGAGGCTGTGTTAGCGGTAGCGGTAAGCATCGAAGTGAACCGGGTGAGCGCCATACATCGGGCTCTTGCCCGGGCGACTTCTTTCTTAGCGCGCGTTTCGGCGGCTCACAGTCACGGCCGTGTCACGGCGCTTGCTGGGGTGCGGCCGGGCGTACTATTCCGGGACGGTGAATTTTGCGCAGCGGGCGTTTGGGGCAATGTTGGGCCGGCGGCTGACCAGCTACGACGGGCGCCACAGCGTCGGTTGCCGCCGAAATGTGCGTATTCGACGCGATGCGGCGGGGGTCGCCTACGTGGACGCCCAGGACGAGGCCGACGCCTGGTTTGGGTTGGGTTTCTGTCACGGTCAGGATCGGGCCGGGCAGCTGGAGGTCACCTACCGCCTCACCCGGGGGTTACTTTCCGAGGTTTTAGGCAGCGGGGGGCTGCCGATCGATCGGGCGGTGCGGCTGATTGGCGTGCACCGGGCGGCCAAGGAGCAGATAGCGACGCTGGACGCCGACACGCGCGACCAATTAGCGGCCTACACCGCGGGTATTAACGCCGCGCTTTCATGCCGGGGCTTGCCGCGCAGTCACGAGCACGTGCTCTTGCGCTGCGCGCCGAGCCGTTGGGAGCCGGTCGACGTGGTGGCGTTTGGGTTACTGATGTGTTGCTTCTTGCCGTCGAACTGGGACGTCGAGCTGGCGCGGCTGATCATTTTGACGCGCGACGGCGCGGCGGCGGTGGAGGCGCTCGACCCGACGTGGCGCAGCGATTTGCCGCTCACGCATCCGCCCGGTGCGGCCGCGGGCGCCGCCAGTGAGTTGTTCGTGGCGCGCGACTTGGAAGCGTTGCGGCAGTTCATCGGCGACTCGGGCGGCTCGAATGCGTGGGCCGTGCAGGCGCACAAGTCGTCCACGGGGCGCGCTATCTTGGCGAACGATCCGCATTTGCCTGCAGCGCTGCCCAACTTGGGTTACCTGGCGCGCGTAAAATGTCCGTCGTTTTCGGTCGCGGGCATCAGCCTCGTGGGCATTCCGGCGTTCATTACCGGGCACAACGGACACGCGGCGTGGGGTTCGACCAGCGCGCAGCTCGACAATGCCGACTTGTTTTTGGAAGAGCTGAGCGAAGACGGGCGGCGCGTTCGCCAGGGTGACGCTTGGACGGCGTGCGACGAGCATGTGGAGCAAATTCCGGTGAAGGGCGCGCCGCCTGAACAGCTGCGTGTGATTCGCACGCCGCGCGGCACCGTGGTGGCGCGCGCGGGCGACGACGCAGCGAGCATTTTCGAGCCAGTGCCGACACTAGGACGCGCCAATGCGCTTTCGTTTGCTGCTACCTGGCTCGAGTGCCGGCCGACGCGCTCGCTGCTCGGCTTTCACTACGTCAAAAGCTTTGAGCAGTTTCGCGAGGTGTGCGCCAAGTCTGCCGGCTCCTGCTACAGCTTGATTTACGCTGATCGCGACACGGTAGGCTGGTTATTGGCGGCAGAGGTTCCAAGGCGTAAATCGGGCTTCGGCTCCGTACCGCTCGCCGGTTGGCACGAAAACGTGGGTTGGGACAGCATCGTACCGAGCGACCAGCTGCCGTGGAGCCGTAACCCAGGCGAAGGCTTCGTGTGCTGCGCCAACAACAAGCCTGTCGCCGACGACGGCAGCTTTGCATTCCTGGGCCACGACTTTCTGGACGGTTTTCGGCAGCGCCGCATCAGCGAGCAGCTTGCGTCGCGCAACGACTGGACGCTCGACAGCATGGCCGAGCTACAAATGGACGTGCAGAGCCTGCCGTTCGCGGACGTGCGCGCTACCTTGCTCGCCTTACGACCGGCAACGCCCGAAGCCGCTCGCGCCCTCGAGCTTTTGCGCACCTGGGATGGGCGCATGGCAAGCGACTCCGTCGGCGCCAGTGTTTACGGTTTGTTCCTTGCCGCGCTCAACCATAAAATCTGCGAGCTCAAAGCGCCGAACAGCTACCTGTATGCGTCCGGCAAGGGCGTCATGAAGCTCATCCCCGGCACCTGCCTCAACTCACGCCGCGCCAGCTTCGTCACACGCCTCATCCGCGAGCAACCCAGCGGCTACTTCGAAGCCTGGGATCCCGTTCTGCTCGAAGCCCTCGCCGCCGCCGTCAAAACTCTTACCAATCGCTTCGGTGCCGCGATTGAAGCCTGGGCATGGGGCGCCATCCGCCCGCACACGCTCCGCCACCGCTTCGGCGACAAGCAGCCGCTCAACCGCGTGTTCAACGTCGGTCCCCTGCCCGGCTACGGCGACGGCACGACCATCAACCAAGCTGGCTTCGAATTCTGGGAACCTCTTCGCTCCTCGACCGTGACCGCCCACCTGCGTTCGGTCATCGACATTGGCAACTGGGGCGCATCCCGCTTCGTGCTCCTGGGCGGCCAATCCGGCAATCCCCTCTCGCCTCACTACAGTGACCTCGTTCCCCTCTACCAGAGCGGCAGCGGCGTGCCCGTCCATTGGGAAGACTCCGAAGTCGCTCGCCACGCAGTCGCCACGCTGACGCTCACCCCCACCATCGGCCACCGCCCCATCGCCTCTGAAGTGCTGTAGGCACGCTCGCGCATTGCGTGCGGAGGCGCGGGCGCATCCATGGAAGCCACTTTGCGCCAACCGTTGGGCGACGGGCGACGACTTTTGCTCCCGGCGGCGACTGCTGTGACTGTGGCCGGCGGCGGCGGCTGTGACTGTGACCAGCGGCGACTGCGGTGACTGCGGTGACTGCGACCGGCGGCGGCGGTGCGACCGGCGGTGGGGACCACGCGACCACCGACGACGCGCGAGGGAAGAGGGTTTGCGCGTTGATTTCCATGTCGCGTTTGCGACAAAGATTCCTCAATGATTTAGCGGCGCTTTGTCGCAGCGCTGACGTTGTCGCAATTGCGACTGGGTTAGCCGCTTCTGATGGCTTGTCGCGAATGCGACAACGTCATTGGCGCCGAAGCGAGGCGCGAAATCATTGATGAAACCATGTCGCAAACGCGACATGGTTTTGCGTTTGGGGAGGGCACTTCGGGGGCCAGGCGGGCAAGCGAGGCCGTGTGGCGAGAGTGGCGCTTTGCCAGCGTAGACGACGGTCGGCAGCGGCGAGCGCAAGTTGGCAGCTCATGAGCGCGAGTGGGGCGCGGTCAGGAGGCCGCGCTGCACGCGGGATTTACGCTGCACGCGGGCTTTAGGCGCGGGTGGGGCGGCGGCGGCGGCGCGCGGTGGCTAGGGCGGCGGCGGCGAACAGGGCGAGGGCTTGGAGCTCGAGAAATTTGGATTGGGGGGCGCCGGGGACGCTACAGGCGGCGCAGCCACCGGCTTGGGCGGCGATCGGGATGGGAGTGGGGCCGGCTTTGAGGCCACGCGCGGAAAGGGCGCGAGCGGCGCCGGCGGTGAGGCTGGCGGTTTCGGTGAGAGCTTTGGCGGGGGCGCCGTGGTCGATCCAGGAACCGACGAGCTCGATTTCGTCGGCGGAGAGGACGGGCTCACCTTCGGGGGGCATGTGCTCGTCGTTGCTTGGTGGAAGGACGAGGCGCTGCATGACGAAGCTTGCCTTGCGATCTTTGGGCACGATGCCGGCGCCGCTGAAGCCACCTTCGAGAAGCTGCGCGTGTTGGTCGACGCCGAGGCCGCCGGCGGGCTTGTCCTTGATGTGACATTTCCCGCATTTGTCGCGCAGCAGGGGCTGAACGGCGTCCGCAAAAAGCGCGACCTGCGGCGGGAGCGTTTGGACGAGTGTTGGATCGGCGGGGCCGGAGACGTCGACGACCGCGGAGGGGGGGATGGCGGGCTCCGCTGCAGTACCGGGCGCGGTGCCGGCGGCCGCGGGCTGCGCGTCACTGCTGGGCGTCGCAGGCTGCACGTCAGTGCCGGACGCGGCATCCGTCGTGGTGCCGGACGTGGTGGCGGAGGCTGGCTCGGCTCCGGGTTTGCCATCGACCGAGCCGGCGGGGTTGGAGTTGGCGGCGACGGCGGCGGTCTGAGCGTTGCCGGCCCCGGAGCGGATCCAAGCGGCCAGGACTGCGACTTCGGCGGAGCTGGGTTGGGGCTCCTTCTTCGGGGGCATGTGCTCTTCGTCGCTGAGGGCGAGGCGCACGCGCTTCAACAGGGAACTTTTGTCGGGGCTGCCGGGGACGAGGGCGGCGCCGTTGGTACCGCCTTTGAGCAAAGCGGCAACGGAGTCGACGCGCAGTTTGCCCTTTTGCTTTTGGGCTCCGTGACACTTTTCGCAGTGTTGGGCCAGAAAGGCGGGGCCAGAAGTGGCGCCCGCGGCCGTTGCAGGTGCGGCCGCGGGTTCCATTGCCTTCTCGCCAGCTGCGGAGGTGCCGGTCAACGCCGAGGTGCCGGTGGACGCGGAGGTATCGGTAGACTTGGGGGTAACGGCGCCGGCAGCGCTGCTCGCTTCGCCAGGCGCGGCGGCGCTGGGTGCGGCGGCGGACGAATCGGCGGGCGGGGCCGAGGGGTTGAGAGCGCCCGTGGCAACGGGGACGGAGTCGGCGGGCGCGGCGCCGCCAAGGGCGTGCTCGAGAAGTGAGCGGCTTAGCGTGGGGGCGAGGGCGTCGCGGACTTTGAGCGTTGGGGAGGCGCCGCGGTCGATCCAGAATTCGATGAGCGCGCGCTCGTCGGGTTTGGGGCCTGGTTTGCCCTCGGGCGGCATGTGGTCGTCGTCGTCGACGGGCAGCAGAATGCGGCTGAGCAGTAGGCTCTTTTTCGGAGCGCCAGCCACGACGGCGGGGCCGGATTCGCCGCCCTTTAGCAACTCCTCGAGCGAATCAAGGCGCAGCTTGCCTTTTTGTTTTTCAGGGCCGTGGCACTCGACGCAGTGTTGCTTGAGGATGGGCTGCAACACGTCTTGGTAAACGAGCGGCTCAGCTGCGGGGACGGCGGGCTTTTCAGGCCCCTGCGCGGCTTCGGGCTTGGCTTCGGGGGCGCCGAGCAGTGGTTTGAGCGGACCGGGCGCGTACTTCGCGAGGTAGCTTTCGCCGCGCGTCATGGTGCCGCCGAAGTGCGCGCCGAGCGACAGCAAGCCAAGCGCAGCGCCCATGGCGCCGCGATACGCCCAACGGCCCTGCCCGCCGTGGGCGCGCTGGCGGTCGTACAACACCCAGCACGCTGAGATGCCGATGACGGCGAAAAGCGTAAGCCGACGGTGCCAACCGAGCGCGCCCGCCGGGAAGCCACCCTCGAGCGCCAGCAGCTGGCCCATCAAGAACGCGCCCAGCGCCGCTACGGCCGAAAGGGGAACGAGCAAGCCGAGCGCTGGTTCGACCCGGTCGCGCAGCTTGGGCACGAACGTCGCTGCCTCGCCCATGGCGACTAAGAGGAAAAAAC
>JAYUYU010000147.1:0-2779 GCA_043752365.1 Myxococcales bacterium
GCGGCCAAGAGCAGGCAGAACGCCAGCACCAGGCCGCCCCTAGAGCGACAAATGATTTGCTGGGGCACGAAGTTCACGAGTTAGCGACTTCAAGTGTCGCCGCGTGGGGGGAGGCTCGGCCGAATTCACTTCGGCCGAGGGGGGCGGCGCGTGCCGCCCCCACCAGGAGGGGCGTCATTCGCCCTTCTTGGGCTCGTCCGGCAGCTTCACGCCGTCGAGCACGACCTTCGGATTTAGCAGCTCGAAGTAAGCGGCGCGCGCCAGCTCACCCGCCGGTCCGCTCTCGTCGCGCAGCGCTAACAGCACGCCTTGCTCTTTCATGAACTTGAGCGCGCGCACGGCACCAGCGCGCTTGCTCGCGTCGTCCGCCTTGGCCATCTGCCACAAGCGGAAGCGCAGCACGACGCGCGTGAACGAGTGCGGCCCGTTGTCGAAATCCAGGTTTTCGAACTGCTTCATCAGCATGACGCGCGCCCACTCTTGCTGGGTCATGCGAATGCTGAGCTTGCTGATGGCCTCGGCGTTGTCGACGAACTTGAAGAGCAAGCCGCTCTCCAGGTCTTCCGTCGACCAGTAGCCGAAGCTGCGGTACCAAAGGTCACCCAGCTCGTCGAGCGCGGCTTTGGGCTTGTTGGCGTACAGCGCGACGGCGCGCGACGCGGTGTCGGCCGTGCCACCCAGCATCAGCGCGAGCGCGGCGTCGTTCACCAGCGCGTCGTTTTCCATCATTTTGAACAGCTCGGCCTCGACCGAGGCGTCGAAGCCGCCCTTGGCGATGGCGCGCGCCACCTGATGCCGCGTCTCGAAGGACGAGCCAGGCGTCATCAGCGACATCAATGCGCTGGACGTGCCAGGCACGGGGCGTTGAATCAGGGTTTCGAGCAAGCAAGCGCGGCGGACTTGATCCTTCGGCTCTTCGCTCGAGTACTCCTGAATCTTCTTGGCGATCTCGATGAAGTCTTCTTGCTCGGCCACCCACGCCAGCGCTTGGCAAGCTTGCATGCGCGACTGGTCGTTGTTCTTCGGCTCCTGCACGTACTCGAACAGGGGCTTGAAGGACTTGTGGTCGCGCCACTCGGACAAGCCATCAGCCGCGCCCATGCCGATCGCGCGCAGGGTCATGCCCAAAATGGCTACGCCGCCGACGTTCAGGCCCGCCATGGTGACGTCGAGCTCCTTGGGGCGCGCGGTGAGCGCCTTTTCGAGCACGCCGTAGCTGCGCTGATCTTTGAGCCAGCCGACGTAGCGCATGGCGCTTTGAGCGACGACCCACTCCTCGGGCATTGGCGGCTGCTGACCCTCTTTAGGCAGCGGCACGTTCGGGTTCGCCCATTTGCGGAGCGCGTCGATGTCCTTCGTCGATCCCATGGCGGCCAGCGCGCGCAAGCCGTTGGCGTGCGGCGACGGTTGCTCGTGGATCCAGAAAATCAGCGCGTCTTCGGCTTGTTCCGCGATTTGCTGCCGCTTCTCGGGGTGCAGCATGGCTAAATCGGCGATCATGCGCGAGGCGACGACGCGTTCGTTGTCGTCACGCTTCAGCATCATTTCCCAGTCGTACTGGTCGCTGTAAATCTTCAGCGGATCCATGCGCAGGCGCTTGGCCAGGGTCGGCACGGCGCGTACGTCACCAATCGCAGCCAGCGCGATAGCGGCACGCGTTTGGTAATGAATGTGCGGCTTGCTCTCGATGAACTCGAACAGCGGGTTGCCGCCGCGAGGATCGTTGAGCTTGTCGATCATGTCGAAGATTTGCTTCTTCTGGTACCAGGACAGCTTTTCGTCTTCCTGATTCACAGCGGCCAGGCCGAGCACCAAGCCTTCGGTGCCGATGCCGTCACGCAAGGCCTCGAGGTACTTGTTGCGGCTGTCCTTGTCGGCCGTCTTCATGGCCTCAATCAACGGATCGCGCGCGCGACGCTCGCCAATTTTACCCAGGCCGGGCGCGGCTTGACGCGCGACCTCGGCGTCCTTGTCCTGCACCAGCTTGATCAGCGCGTCGGTCCACTTTGGCTCGGCGTTGGCCGACAGCACCGTGGCCACCAGCTGCCGCACGGATGGGCTCTCGTCGCCGGCCATGCCAGCCAACTTGTCGAGGCTCAAAAGCTGCACGATTTTGTCGGTGTCGAACGCGACGCCGCCGCCGAGGCGTTGCACCTTCGACAGGTGGCCCAAGCGATACAAAGCCAGCACGTCGTCGAGCGCACGGGTTTCGCCCAGCACCACCAGCGCCCAGGCGATTTGCGGCTTGGCGCCGGGGCCCGCCTTCTTCAGCGCCGCCAGCAGCGCGTCGCGCCCGGGCTCGCCGAGCGGCCTGCCGTACTCGGCCAGCGCGGTGGCGGCCATGGCTTGCATTGGCTCCGTCGGGTAGCTGAGCGCGTCGATAGCGGCTTTTACGCCCTCCGGATCTTTGTTCCAAGCCAGCTGCTTGAGCGCTTCCATGCGCACTTCGTCGCTCGCCTGGCTCTTCTCGCCAATCGACCACTCGCGCCACTTGGTGGCTTGTTCGGCCTTGGGCAGGACGAAGATGTTCTTCTTCTCGGCTTCGCCTTGCTCGACCGTGAGCTTGGCCGCGTCCTGCTTCGCGCCCAGCGCCAAGAAGGCGCCCAGGCCACCCACGGCGAGCACGCCAACCAAGATTGCGATTGGGGCCGTACGCCCCTTCTTGAAATTACCGTCACCGGAATCGTAGCCGCCACCGGCCGGGACTCCGCCACCGCCGGCAGGCGCGCCGGGCAGTCCGTCATCGGGCGGCCACTTCGCAAAATCGACCCGCGGCGGA
>JAYUYU010000148.1:0-7186 GCA_043752365.1 Myxococcales bacterium
TCGAGCGGCGCTTGCACCAAGCCCGAAGCCTGGCTCGCGACGTCCAACACCTGGAAGAACAACACAGCGGCCGAACGCGCGGATCGCGCTTCGCAGTACGTCGACAACTGCGACAAGTACACCAGCAACGTGAAGTCCGGCGACACCTTCAAAACGCTGGCCATCGTGAGCTTTGCAGTCGCCGGCGCGGCAGCGGTCGGCACCATCGTGTACTACCTCGTCGATTCGAAAGAGAGTCCGAGCGACGCCGCGCGCAACGCTAGCAAGCGCCGCATCATGCTGCTGCCCGCCTACCAACCAGGCTTTGCCGGCGGCCTGGTCTCCGGCACCTTCTAAGCGCCGCTCGAGGCGCGTGCGCGCTGAGACTGCTCGAGCTCGCTCTTCATGAGCAAGGCGCGAAATGTCGTGCGCGGAATGCGCGCGGCTCGGGCCGCTGCGCTGACGTTGCCCTCGTGGGTTTCGAGCAGCGCCTTCGGGTCGAAGCGGCCAATGTCGCGCACGCGACGCGGCCCGACCTCACGCATGCCGAACGCCAGGTGCTGCGCGAGAATCTGGCTACCGCTTGCCAGCGCGGCCGCGCGGTACAATGCGCTGCCCAGCTCACGCACGTTGCCCGGCCAGTCGTGCGCCACCAACGCGGCTAGCGCTTCGCTCGACAACTGCTTGGGGCCGAGTTCGGGCTCCAAGCGGCGAAGCAGCAAGCTGGCCAACGCGGGAATGTCGCTACGCCGCTCACGGAGCGCTGGTAGCTTCAACGTCACGGTCGAGAGCCGGTGGTACAAGTCGCCGCGAAATCGGCCTTCCTCAACGCGCTCGGCGAGAGCCGCCCAGCTGGCGGAGACGATCCGCACCTCGACGTTGGTAGAGGTTTGAGCGCCGAGCGGCCGAACGCTGCCATCCTCGACCACGCGCAGCAGGCGCACTTGCACTCCCACCGAGAGCTCTGCCACTTCGTCGAGGAACAACGTGCCCAGATGGGCCTGCTCGAAGGCTCCCTGGCGATGCGCCACCGCGCCCGTGAACGCGCCACGTCGATGCCCAAACAGCTCGGAATCCGCTAGCGACTCGGCGATGGCACCCACGTTGAGCGGTACGTACGGCCCGCTCGGACGACCCAGCGTGTGGATGGCGCGCGCTACCAAGTCTTTCCCCGTGCCCGACTCGCCCTGAATCAGAATTGGCGCGCGCGTGCCGGCGTGCCGGCGCACTTCCTCGGCGACCCGCCGCATCGGTTCTGAGCTTCCAACGATGCCTGGCAAGGTACTAGCCAGCTTGGGCGGCGCGCTCTGCGGGCTGCTGACCGTCACCGTCACGGTAGAGCGGCCGATCACGAAGCTTGCCCCCGCAACCTCGAGGCGCGCGCGCGGCACCCGCGCGCCGCCTACGTAGAGCCCATTTTTGGAGCCCAGGTCCGCGACTACCACGCCTTGTTCGTCAGCAATGAGCTCGCAGTGTCGTGCGCTGACGGTTCGATCGTTCAGCCGCAGGCCCACGCCGGCGCCCGTACCGAGGGTCAGCGATTGCCCTGCTGAAAGCTCGATGAGCTGGACGTCACCTTCGTCACCCCCCACCTCGACCTTGAAGGGCCCCGGCTGCCGCCCGGTTCGAAGCTCCAAGGTTTGCTGAGACTCGTGTTCTTGCGCCATTTTTCGCGATCCCTCGGCTCCTCATCGGCAGCTCCGGGCCGGCAGTTGCGCACCAAAAATCGTGGTAAGAGGCTGCGCCATGAAACGAGCCCTGCTGACCGGCCTCGGGACGCTATTTTTCCCGGCCTTGGCGCTCGCCCAGTCCGCGCCGGGCGCCGAGCCCGCCGCCACGGCCGAAGCCGGGCGCGATCCCGACGTCGCTCGCGCGGGTGTCCACATCGTTGACGACGCAGAGCCAAAGGCGCCGATCGTGCCGCGCGCGCCCGATCTGCTGGGCAAGCACGTGCTGGTGGGCGCCGCCGTGGGGCCCGCCTGGTCACTGGGCAAGCTCGGTACGGAGCTCGCCGCGGCGCGTGGGCTCGGCACAGGCTTGGGCTTTCGGGCAGACGCGGGGCTGGGCCTCAGCCGTTCGGTCGTGGTCGGAGCGTGGGGCAGCTTCGCGGTTTTCGCCGACGGAGACACGTGCGGTAGCTACTGCTCAGGCAAGGCGTTCGCGGTCGGCCCTTTCGTGCGCTACCACCTGCAGCAGGGCCTGCGCTTCAATCCGTGGATGACGCTGGGCGCCGGCTTCCGTCAGGTTACCTTCGAAGACGAGACCGGAGCGCGCCAGCGCTTTTCTGGTCTCGAATGGCTGCACTTCGAGCTGGGCGCCGACTACTACCTCTTCTCGGGCTTTGGCCTGGGCCCCTACGGCTCGCTCGGCCTGAGCTCGTACACCAAGCGCGCCGGCGGTACTGGCGACGCGGCCGTGAACACCGAGCTCAGCGCTGGTTTACGGCTCATGTTCGACCTGCCTGGACGCTAAACTTGAGGCAAAGGCGCCCCGAGGCGCCCTGTTCCAGCCGCAGGGCGCATGAAGCGGCGCCCCTGCGCCGCCGCGGCGGCCTCAGCCCGCGGCGACCTGGATACCAAGCGCCTTGCGCACGGCGGTGTACTGATCGCCAACGAAGTAGAGCAACAGCTCCTTCATCTTGTCGGCCGCCGATAGGTCACCCGGCAGCTGCTGCTCTGCCCCGATCAGCTTCTTGGCGATCTCGAGATCACCGCAGACGATCAGGCCCGCGCGGCACGCCGTGAGCTCGACAGCCTGGTTCCAACGCTTGATGTTGGCCTTGGCGCCCTCTTCAATGAAGCGCTTGACCACCATGCGCAAGCCTTCGAGCTGGACGGGTTGCATGTACTTGGACAGCTCCTGCGCGGTCGCGCGGATTTGCGCCAACATGTCCTGCGGTAGCGGCGTTTGCGGCGCCGCGATCATCACGCCCGCGTACAGCATGATGGTGAGCTCCGCCTGCGTCGGGAAGAGCGTGCGGATGTAGTGCTCGCCGCGATAGAGCGCCAAGTGCTTGCCGCACATGAACGTGAGCTCTTGCGGCTGGAAGCCGGTGAGCACCGTTTGACCAGCAACGGACGCCGGCGGAATCGACGGCACCGCCACGATGGCGCCCGGCACGTCGTTGCGCACGTACAGGTCTGGACCTTGCACACCCAGCACCTGCGCCGCCCAACCGAACGTCTTGGCGAACGTGACGGTCGACGTCGCTGGGTCCTGCTTGAAGCGCTTGTCCAGCACCGGCGGTTTGCCCTGCGCTTGCAACTGCGCGACCTTGGCCTGCAGCGCAGCGGGCGCGATCATCTCGAAGATCTTCGAGACGTACAGGTTTTCGTCCGAGTGGAACACGTGCTTGACCCAGTGTTCGTTGGACAGCCGGCCCTTCACGGCCAACATGCCCTGCGGGCGGTAGTCCTCGAAGAAGCGCTTCTCCTCGTCGTCGGCCTTGCGCAAGAACGACATTGCCGCAGCCAAGCACCAAGCCTCGTCGTACGACTGCTTATGCAGGTACAACCGATACAGGGCGCGGTACGGATCAATCTTGAGCGGGTCAGCGTCGAGGATCGTGCGCTGCTCGCCGATGGCCTCGTCCCAGCGCTCGCTCACTTCGTAGAGCTCCGCCAAGATCTGGTGGACCGTAACTTCGCCGGCCTTCACGGTCGACGCCATCTTGAAGGCTTCCACCGCCGGCTCCGTCTGCTGCAGCCGGTCGCGATAGATGAGTCCTAGTTGGTGCCAGAGCGTGAACTCGAGGTCGTTGTTTCCCTTGCCGGCGATGCGGTGCAGCATCTTGCGGTAGGCGCGCTCGAGCTGCTTCCAGTTCTTCTGCTGGGTGAGAATCTTGTTGATGCGCTCGAACGACTCCAGGTAGCTCGGGTTCAGGTCGAGGGCGTCATTGAACAGCTCAACCGCGCGGTCGCTGTCTTCGATCTTGTCCCGGTAGATTTGCGCTTGGGTAAACACGTAGCGCGCCCGAATCTCGGGCTTTTCCTCCATCTCAGCGATGGATGCCAAGGTGTCGACCATCTGCTGCCAGTCCGCCGCCTGCTGGTACAGCTGCAGCAGCTTGTGCAGCAGGATGTGATCGACTGGCTTGAGATCCTTCGCTTCCTCGAGCGCCTCAATCGCCTTCTGCGGGTTCTTTTCCTTCTCGGACCAGATGTCGCCGATCTCGACCAGGACCTTGAAGCGCTCTTCGCCGTCGAACACGCTGTCGAGGATTTGGCGCTTGTACGCCGCGACCTGCTTCCAGTCGTTGCTCTTGGCGTAAACATCGACGAGGGCTTCGAGTGTCGGGCGGTGCTCGCCGTTGAGGCCGAGCGCCTTCTCGAAGTTGTTGATGGCTTGCTTGGCTTGCCCCTGCTCGCGCTTGATGCAGCCCAGTCGGTAGTAAACGTCCGTGCGAGACTCGCTGTCCGACTCGTCGAGCGCGGTCAGCACCTTCTGGTAGTTGGTCAGCGCGCTCGGCCAATCCTGCAGTCGGAAGGCCACGTCCGCGATGCCGCGAATCGTCTCTTGGTCGGTGAGGTCTAGCTGGTTGGCGGTCTGGTACGCCTTCAGCGCCTTTTCGTTGTTGCCGAGGGCGGCGTGCACCTTACCGAGCAGCTTGTGGAAGGTGTGTTGCTCGCCACGCTCGCGGTTCTTGCTCTTCCTGACCAACAACTCCGCCAGCGGCTCGGCCTGGGCCCAGCGCTCGGTGCGGATGTATTCCTCGACCAGCGGCAGGGCCGCCTCTTCGCTGTCGCTGTCGCACTGAATGGCAAGCTCGTAAGCCTGCACCGCCAAGTCGTGCTCCGACAGCATGTCGTCGCGCAGCTTGCCGAGCTCTACCAGCAGCTTGGCGCGCGTACGCGGTGACGGCGTGTTCGACTGCTCTTGATCGAGGTAGCGCGTGGCGCGATCCCAATCCTGCTCGTCAATCGCAATGGTGCGCAGCGCGGACAGCGACGGCAAATGCGCCGGGTCCAAATCGAGCGCCATTTCGAAGCGCTCTTGCGCTTGCCCGCGGTCGCTGAGCTTCTCTTCGAGGGCTCTACCGATGCGGTAGTACATCTCGACGCGTTGCCCGCCGTCCGTGGTCAGGTCGGCCACGCGCGTCATCGAGTCGATGGCTTGCGCGGCGTCGCCCTGCTTCTCGTACAGCTTGCTCAGCGCCTCGAGCGCAGGCACGTTGGTGTCGTCCAGGTCGACGATGTTGCGGTAGGCGTCGATGGCGCGATCGACGTCGCTGACCTCTTCCGCGTACACGTGGGCGATCGCCGCGTACAGCTCCACCTTGGTCGCCGTACCGGCGGCCTCGCTGATGTGGCGCTCGTAAGCGTTGATCAAGTCGAGCCACTGCTTGAGGCGACGGTAGCAGCGCTCCAAGCCCTGGTAGGCGCGCTCTTCCGCATGGAAGATCTCGAGCGCCTGCTCGTAGCGTTGCGCCGCGATGTCGAACTTCAGGAAGTGCTCTTCCTGGTGTTGCGCGATCTTGAGCAGCACTTCCACGCGCTCACGCTCGGTCTCGACCACGTCGAGCTGACGCTCGAGAATGGCGACCAGATCGGGCCAGTCTTGAATGGCTACGTAGATGCGCTCCAGGCCGCGCAGCGCAAAGATGTTGCTGCCGTCCAGCTCGAGCACCTCGCGGTAAACCTTGCCGGAGCGATCGAAGTCGCCGAGCGACGACTCGTACAAGCCAGCCATGCGCAGCTTGGTCGAGGCGATCTGCTCCGAATCGGTCAGACCTGCGACTTTGCTGGACAAAACCTTGACGAGTTCGGCGTGGTTCTTACCCTCGTCGTAGACCTGCTCCAACGCGCCCAGTGGCGGCAAGTAGTGCGGATCCACTTCCAGCGAGCGTCGGTAGTAGGCAAGGCCCTGATCCGGCTGGCCCATGTGCTTGTGCAACAGCTCGCCTAGATCGAACAAGATGGCTTTGCGATCGTCGTTCGCGACCGCGACGTCCAAGGCGCGCTGTAGCGTCTCGCCAACCTTTTGCCAGGCGGCGCCCTTGCGGTGAATCGCAGCCATCTGCCGCAAGACCTGAACGTTGTTCGGGTCCAGCGCGACGATTTGCGCGTAGTAAGGCTGCGCGTACTCGAAGTGACCGAGGTCCTCGCCGTACCACTTGCCGAGGCGGAGGCAGAGTTGGATCTTGGTCTTGTTGTCCGTTTGCTCGGGTAGCCAGGCGTTCGCGGTGTTGATCAGCTCACCCCAACGATTGGTGACCTGCGCCATCTTCTCGAGGTAGCGAGCCGTTTCGTCGTCGCCGAAGTCGTCGGCGAAGGCGTTGACCAAGGCGTCGAAGGCCTGATTCTTGTCGCCGATCTTCTCTTCGAAGACGCGAGCAATGCGCCGCAGAAGGTCGCTGCGCTCCGAGACGACTTCACGCGTTTCCAGCCGGTTCAGGTAAAGCTCGACCAGCATCTCCCAGCGCCCCGCCGACGTGTGCAGCCGCTCCAAGGCGTCGAACGCCTCTTGGTGCGTCGCGTCGATGGTGAGGATCTTCTCGAAAGCCGGAGTCGCGGAGTCGTAGTCGTTGATCTCCTTCTTCCAGATCTCGGTGACTTCCATCAGCTCGCGGATCTTCTCCGCGGGCTCCGCTAGCGCTTCAGCGCGCTGCATCTTGACGCCAACCACGTCGCTGGCGCGCTCTTCGTGGCGATAGATCGCCTCGAGCTCGGCCATGGCTTCGAAGTCGGCGGGGTCGACCTCCAACAGCTTGCGCCAAGCTTCGGCGGCGTCGTACGGCTGCGATAGCTGGCCACCGTAGGTCTTGCCCAGCTCGCGGTAGATACCCTTCAGCTCCTCCGCCTCGAGCAGGGCGGCTGCCCGATCGATGGTAGCGTGAAGCGCCGAGACGAGCTCCTGCGGGTCCTGCCGCGTGCGCCAAACGTTCGCGATGGCGCGCAGCGCGGTGATGTTCGAAAAGTCGATATCCAACACGCGCTGCCAGGTCTCGAGCGCTTCGTCATCGCGATTCAGGCGCTCCGCGAACAGCTTGGCGCGCTTGGTCAGCGCGAACACGCGGTCGTCGTCACCTTCGGCAATGTCGAAGTGCCGGTCGAGCACGTCGGCCAGCTCGGCCCACTTGCCCTGTTGCTCGTAAAGCTCGGCCAGAGCGCGCAGCGCCTCCGGATCCTCGCCGCGCAGATCGAGCACGCGCTTCCAACCCTCGATGGCGCCGTCGATGTTGCCAAGGCGACCAGCCGCCAGGTGCGCA